>NZ_JAAKTN010000007.1:0-210208 GCF_049174455.1 Aeromonas sp. 601027
TCGATGCCCGGCAGGTCAGCGTTGTCGCTGTCCAGGATCGCCTCTTCCTTGTCGCTCGCCGGGTTGCCCGCCTGGTCGGTCACGTCCGCCTTCACGGTGAACTTGCCATCCGCCAGGCCGCTGGCGCCCAGGTCTACGGTGGTGCTGAACTTGCCGCCGCTCACGGTCGCCTCGAAGGTCACCGACTTGCCGTTCACGTCGGTCACGGTCAGGGTGACCTTCTGGCCATCTTCCACGTTGCTGGTCGTGCCCTTGAGCTCGACCGCCTTGGCTTCCGCCACCGACAGGTTGCCATCGCCAATCGCCGCCAGGTCGATGCCCGGCAGGTCAGCGTTGTCGCTGTCCAGGATCGCCTCTTCCTTGTCGCTCGCCGGGTTGCCCGCCTGGTCGGTCACGTCCGCCTTCACGGTGAACTTGCCATCCGCCAGGCCGCTGGCGCCCAGGTCTACGGTGGTGCTGAACTTGCCGCCGCTCACGGTCGCCTCGAAGGTCACCGACTTGCCGTTCACGTCGGTCACGGTCAGGGTGACCTTCTGGCCATCTTCCACGTTGCTGGTCGTGCCCTTGAGCTCGACCGCCTTGGCTTCATCCACCGACAGGTTGCCATCGCCAATCGCCGCCAGGTCGATGCTCGGCAGGTCAGTATCCACTTCATAACCTTCGCTGTCGGTCGCGGTGGCGCTGTTGCCCGCCACGTCGGTGCTGGTCACGCTGGCATCGATGGTGCGGTCGCCATCGGCCGCCAGATCGCTGCCCGCCACCAGGATGGTGAAGCGGCCATCGGCAGCCACCTTGCCGGTGTATTCGGTGTTGTTGACGGTCAGGGTGACGGTGTCCCCTACCTTGAACTCGCCCGTCACGGTGCCGCTGACCGGGATCTGCTGACCCGCTTCAGCGGCGTTGATGACGTCGTCGGCGGTGATGTCGGCATCCAGGGTGATGGCCAGGTCAGGGGCCTTGCTATCAACACTGCCATCGTCGGTAGCGGTACCTGTGTTGCCAGACGGATCGGTGATGCTGGCCGTCACCTTATAGCTGCCTTCCGCCAGCGGAGTAGTGACATCTACGCTGTAACCACCACCCGGTTGCACGATGGCGGTCAACGTTTGTTGAGTGCCATTGGCATCGGTCACGACCAGAGTGACCGTGCTGCCAGCAGGTGCATCCGTAGTGCCCGTAATGGTCGGGGTGGTGTCATTGGTATTGTCAGGTGCATCAACAGTAATCACCGGAGCGGTTACATCCACACTGCCATCATCGGTCGCGGTGCCGGTGTTGCCGGCCGGATCGGTCACGGAAGCCGTCACCTGATAGCCCCCTTCGGCCAGCGGTGTGGCGACATCCACGGTGAAGGTGCCATTAGGTGTGACAATAGTGGTCAGGGTCTGCTGATTGCCGTTGGCATCGGTCACCACCAGGGTCACCGTGCTGCCAGCAGGCGCATCCGTGGTTCCGGTCAGGGTCGGAGTGGTGTCATTGGTATTGTCTGGCGCTACCACGGAGATGGTTGGAGGCGTAAGGTCAAATACCTCATCTTCTCCTGCAGCATCCAGCGGTGGCTCGCCATTGGTGTTGTAGGTGGTATCGAAGGTCGCTTCGGCAATGGTTGCGGAGCCGGTACGGTCGATGGTGACAAAACCGCCGTTGCCACTGGCTCCGGCGACACCACCAACCCCGCCACCACCGGCAGCAGGTGCACCGCCTGCGGCGGAGGCTTCAAAGGCCTGGGTCGGGTCAGCGCCACCCAAAATGGCTTCTTGCAGGGCACTGATATCATCGGGTGTGCCTGCGGCACTGTTTTGCGCCAGCTGGGGAGCATCTTCCTCTTCGGCAGGCTCACTCTGCTCGCTGGCAGGTTGCACATTGAAAGACTGTCCGCCGCCCATGAAACTGGCGCCATCCGGCGACATGATCACCGCCCCTTTCGGCAGCACATCCCCTTCCACCAGCAACTTGCGGCTACCATCTGCAGCCACCTGATAAACTTGACCTTTGAGCTGGGTGACGGTTACGCCCTGTTCCAGAGTAACGGAATTGGTAATCATGTTCTCTCCTGAATCCTGATTTGCATGCAAAAAGCCACAGCCTACTCTGCACAGAGAGAGAGCAAATAACCAGTTCGAAAATTCGAAAGAATAGACTGATTTGAGGCTGGACCGTTCAGCCAGACAGAAGGGTGATGAGGGGATTACCGAAAAATAAAAACTAAAATTATCAATATATTACATTATAATGGCAGGAGCATGACAAGGCATGCTCCTGTCCGGTTTAACCCTATGCACCGGCCCAGAGGATGATGGCCAGCAGTTGTGGCGAGATGATCCGCAAGAACATCACCAGCGGGTAGACAGTGGCGTATGAGAGCGCACTGGCACCACTGGTCGGGTGCATGGCGTTGGCAAAGGCCAATGCGGGAGGATCCGTCATGGAGCCAGCCAGCAAGCCACAGAGGGTGAGATAGTTCATCTTGCCATAGAGACGCGCCAGCACCCCGACCACCAGCAAGGGGATCAGGGTAATCGCTGCCCCATATAGCATCCAGGAGGGGCCATCACCGTTGATCAGGGTATCAACAAAGCCGGCCCCTGACTTGAAGCCAACCACCGCCAGAAACAGCACGATCCCGATCTCCCGCAGCGCGAGGTTGGCGCTGGGGGGCATGAACCAGTAGAGCTTGCCGATGCTGCCGATCCGCGACAGGATCAGCGCCACCACCAGCGGCCCCCCCGCCAGACCCAATTTGAGAGCGGCCGGGAATCCGGGCAGGTAGAAGGGGATGGAGCCGAGCAATACGCCGAGGCCAATCCCGATAAATACCGGCAACATCTGCACCTGTTGCAGTTTTTGTTGCACGTTGCCGACCACATTGGTCACGGCCTCGATGGCATCGAGACGACCTACTAGGTTGAGGATGTCACCAAACTGCAGACTGGTCTGGCTGGTCGGTACCAGCTCGATACCGGCCCGGTTGAGGCGCGAGATCACCACGTCATAGCGCTGTTTGATGTCAAGATCGCGGATCTTCTTGCCCAGCACCTGCTCGTTGGTCACCACGACCCGCTCCACCCTCAGGTCGGTACCGCGAGTCGATAGGGAGGTGTCGACCTCTTCACCCAGCACCAGCAACACCTTGTGCAGTGCATGGCGCTCACCAACCAGGTGCAGCAGGTCGCCCAGCTCGATACGGGAATCAGGGCGCGGCACCATCAGCTCGTCGCCACGCTTGAGGCGTGAGCAGATGACATCAGACTCGTCGAGACTCGGGATCTCGCTCAGCATCAAGCCATGCATGTTGGGGTTGCGTACCGCGATGTTGATGGTCTGCAAGCTCTCCTTGGTTTTACCTGTCTGCAACTCGAACTGGGCGGCTTCATCGTCGATCTTGATGCGAAAGAAGACCCTGACCAGCCACATGGTGAGCAAAATGCCGCAGATGCCGAATGGATAGGCCACTGCGTATCCCATCCCCATCAGCCCGGTTGAACCATGGGGAGCTCCCAGCTCCGCCAGGATCTGCTGACCCGCACCAAGAGATGGGGTATTGGTCACGGCACCGGAGAAGACCCCGAGGATCACCGGTAGCGGCACATCAAACAGTTGATGAAGTGCCGCCGCAACGATGCACCCCAGGATAACCAGCAAAGCAGCAAAGGCATTGAGCTTGAGTCCGGAGCTGCGCAGAGAAGAGAAGAAGCCGGGACCAACCTGAATGCCGATGGTGTAAACAAACAGGATCAGACCGAACTCTTGAATGAAGTGCAGGGTTTGTTCATCCAGTGCGAGACCGGAGAGGCCGGCAAAGTGCCCGACTATAATGCCGCCGAACAGCACCCCTCCTATCCCCAACCCGACGCCATAGACTCGCCAGTTCCCCAGCCAGAGTCCCAGCACTGCCACCAGCGACAACATGCTGATGGAAAGCGCGATATCACTCATTGTGTGCATCCTTTGCGAATTGAACTGTCCTTAGCTTGTCAGCAAACGATGCCGCCAACTGTGTGATAACGCACGAATTTATCCTTTGGTGCGGCAAAAATACCAATTAAGGGTTAATTAAACGACATAGCCGTAAATGGCCATAAAGTGACAAATGCTGCCCCCCAGCACAAACAGATGCCAGATGGCGTGGTTGTAGGGAATTCGCTTGGCCACGTAGAAGATCACCCCGAGGCTGTAGACCAGCCCGCCCGCCGCGAGCAGCAGCAGCCCTTCACCAGCCAGATGGATATAGAGCTGATAGATAACCACCAGCGACAGCCAGCCCAGCATCAGATAGGTGAACAGCGACAACTTGTTGAAGCGATTGATGAATATCAGCTTGAACACCACCCCGGCCAGCGCCAGCCCCCAGATCACCACCATCAGCCCGCGCGCCAGCGGCGTATCGAGCGCCACCAGCAGGAAGGGGGTATAGGTACCGGCGATCAGCAGATAGATGGCGCAGTGATCAAACACCTTGCACCAGCGTCGCGCCTTGCCCTCCGCCATGCTGTGGTAGAGGGTCGAGGCGAGATAAAGCAGCACCAGACTGCCACCATAGAGGCTGTAGCTCACCAGCGCTTGCGTGCCCTGCCCCCACCCCTTGATGAGCAGCAGCACCAACCCGGCAATACCCAGCAACAATCCCGCTCCGTGGCTCAGCCGGTTGGCCAGCTCTTCTCGGGGGGAGTAATCCATCACACCACTCATAACATTCACTCCGTCATCATTGGCGACACTCTACCCAGCGCCATTTCAGAGTACAAGTGTTCGCTTAAAAAATGGAGTGGCTGTCACCCGCCCCCCTTTGGTGTATGCTCTGCCGCCGATGCCCGACAGAAGCGGCATAGACACCTACCCCGGTGACCTAGTCTGGAGAACCTGATGAAGTTGACTGAGCTGTTTGCACAAGCGGATCCCGCCTTTGGCGAGGCGATGAGCACCTTGCTGGAGACCTTCCACCACTCCGACGACAGTCAGGCCCCCTACCAGCGCGACCTGTTCACCCATCAGCTCGACCAGTCCCGCATGCCCGCCAGCGGCTGCTCGACCGAGGCCTATCTCGCCCGGCTGGCCACCCTGATACCCGGCGCCTCTCACCTCACCTCGCCACGCTACATGGGTCATATGACGGCACCATTGCCGGCCTTCACTGCCGAGCTATCCCGTCTGGTGGTGATGCTCAACCAGAATCCGATGAAGATGGAGTCCTCACGCCTGCTCAGCTTTCTGGAGCGGGAGGTGCTGGCCAAGCTGCACCGCCTCATCTACGGCATGGACGCTGCTTTCTACGGCGAACAGATGCATGCCAAGGATGCCGCCCTCGGCGTCATGACCAGCGGCGGCACCATCGCCAACGTCACCGCCCTCTGGCTGGCCCGCAACCGCGCCTGCGGCGACAACCTGTTCGCCCTCTACGAGCAGGGCTATCGCGGCGCCGTCATTCTCGGCTCCCGGCTGATGCACTACTCCTTCGACAAGGGAATGGATCTGCTGGGACTGGGCGCCCGCAGCGTCTGGCGCCTCGAGACCGACGAGCAGAACCGGCTCAGTCTGGCCGCGCTGGAGCAGGCGCTGATCCAGTGCAAAGAGCAGAAATTGAAGGTACTGGCGCTGGTCGGTGTGGCGGGCAGCACCGACTTTGGCTCCATCGATCCCCTGCCGGAGCTGGCCGCCATCGCCGAGCGCGAGCAGATCCACTTCCACGTGGATGCCGCCTGGGGTGGTCCAACCCTCTTCTCCCCCCGCTATCAAAACCTGCTGGCCGGGATCGAGCACGCCGATACCGTCACTCTGGATGGCCACAAACAGCTGCTGGTGCCGCTCGGTACCGGCATGCTGCTCTGCCGCCAGCCGGACCTGATGATGGCTGTCAAGCGGGAGGCCCCCTACGCCATTCGTGCCACCTCGTTTGATCAGGGCCGCTTTACCTTGGAGGGCACCCGCCCGGCCAATGCCCTCTATCTGGATGCCGCCTTCCAGCTGTTCGGCCAGCAAGGCTATGCCGACCTCATCGAGGCCAACTACGACCGGGCCCGACTGATGGCCGAGCTCATCACCAGTAATCCGGCCTTCGAGCTGATGTCTGCTCCGGTGATGAATCTGCTCTCCTATCGCTGCATCCCGCTCCATCTGCAGGGTAAGGTGCTGGATGAAGCGGCCAACGAGCAGATCAATACCTTCAACGTGGCGCTGCAAAAAGCCCAGCGCGCCGAGGGGCACAGCTTTGTCTCCCGTACCCAACGCGCCGTGATGCGCTACGGCGCCCAGCCTCTCACCCTGCTGCGCGCCGTACTGCTCAACCCCCTGATTGAAGAGCGCCATATCCGCGACCTGCTGGCCGATCAGCAGCGACTGGGGATCACCATTGCTCGCCAACTGTTTGGCTGCAGCGCGGAACCGGCGTAAAAATGAGCGGTCTTATTCATTTGCCGTTGTCCACCGTGCAGGTAGACTGGGCAAAATTTGCAGGCCATCTTTGAGGACTAGGCGTCAGAAATGAAGCAATTTATTGAATTTATTCCACTTATCGTTTTCTTTGCGGTCTACAAGTTCTACGACATCTACATGGCCACTGGCGCCCTGGTGGTGGTCACCGGTCTGCAGCTCGCCTATAGCTGGATCCGCTATCGCAAGGTCGAGAAGATGCAGCTTTTTACCTTCCTGCTGGTCGGCTTCTTTGGCGGTCTCACCGTGTTCTTCCACGATGACACCTTCATCAAGTGGAAAGTGACCGTCATCAACGCCCTGTTTGCGCTGGGGCTGCTTATCAGCCGCTATGGCTTTGGCAAGAACCTGATCAAGCAGATGCTGGCCAAGGAGCTGCAGGCGCCCGACGCCATCTGGGATCGGGTCAACCTCGGCTGGGCCGGTTTCTTTGCCGTCTGCGGCCTGCTCAATCTCTATGTGGCATTCAACCTGCCGCAGGAGATGTGGGTCAACTTCAAGGTGTTCGGCCTGCTGGGGATGACGCTGGTCTTTACCCTGCTGAGCGGTGTCTACCTCTACCGCCACATTCCGGCTGATCAGAAAGAACAGCTGAAAAAATAACCCTCATCAGAAAAGGATTGTCTCATGTGGTATCTCATCTACTCCGAAGATGTTCAGGGCAGCCTGCCGCTGCGCAAGCAGGTTCGCCCCGCCCATCTGGCTCGCCTGCAAGCCCTGCAGGATGAGGGTCGGCTGCTGACTGCCGGCCCCAACCCGGCCATCGATGCCGAGGATCCGGCTGATGCCGGCTTTACCGGCAGCACCGTCATCGCCGAGTTTGCCTCGCAAGCGGACGCCCAGGCCTGGGCCGATGCCGATCCCTATGTGGCAGCTGGCGTCTATGCCAAGGTCACCATCAAGCCGTTCAAGAAAGTCTTTTAAAACTGCGTCAAATACAAAGAGGCCGGAGTGGGTATGCAACCTGCTCCGGCCTCTTTTTATTGGGCGATGCTCAGCGTACTGGCAAGGTCACGCCCTGGCGACAAACCAGGGGTTGAGGATGTCGGGCTTGTTGTAGGCAAGGGGTGAGCCATCGAGTTGGGTGACGCTGCCCCCCGCCCCCTCCAGCACCGCCTGCGCAGCGCCGGTATCCCACTCGCAGGTGGGGGCGAGGCGCGGATAGAGCTCGGCGCCCCCCTCGGCGATGATGCAGAACTTGAGCGAACTGCCCATGGAGACCAGTTCGATCTCACCAAAGGGAGCCAAGAAATCGAGGGTCTCCAGCGACAGGTGGTTACGACTGCCCACCACCCGCCACGCCTCTCCTTCACAATGAGGCCGGGTCTGGATGGACTCGCGCTTGCCATCGGCGATGCGCCAGGCACCGAGACCCTTTCCGCCATACCAGAGCTTGTCCAGCACAGGGGCATAGACCAGCCCCCAGCGCGGCCCCCCCTCTTCAATCAGTGCGATATTGACGGTGAACTCGCCGTTGCGGGAGACAAACTCCTTGGTGCCATCGAGGGGATCCACCAGCCAGTAGCGTGACCAGCCGTGGCGCGCTGCCATCACCTCTGGCCCCGACTCCTCGGACAATACAGGGATGTCGGGAGTCAGCCGTGCCAACGCCTGAACGATCACCTCATGAGCCCCCTTGTCGGCCGCGGTCAGCGGACTCTCGTCGTTCTTGTACTCCACCGCGAAGGGCTGGCTGTAGATGGCCATGATGGCCGCCCCCGCCGCGCGGGCGACAGGTTCAAGTTCGGTGATCTCGGGGTGGTACATAACAGGCTCGATCAGTGGGTGAGAAACCCAGTCTATCGCGTTTGTCATCAACCGCTTATAGCTGATTGCACTGGATTATATTGCCCCCGCTTCTCCTGTCCCGTGCTGCCATCGGCCGGTACCAGCAGCACTTCGATACCGGCGTTGCGCAGGCCGGAAAGGATATCGGCAGGCACGGCATCGTCGGTAATCAGGGTGTGAATTCGCAGGGTATCGATGATCTTGTGCAGGCTGCGCCGGCCAAACTTGCTGGAGTCGGTGACCACCACAATCCGCTCGGCCACCTGACACATGCAGCGGTTGAGGCGTGCTTCGTCCTCATGATGGGTGCTGACGCCGCGCTCCAGATCGATGCCATCCACCCCGAGAAACAGCATGTCAAAGTGGTAGTTTTGCAGGGACTGCTCCGCTTGTGCACCGTAGAAGGAGAGTGACTTGCGGCGCAGATGTCCGCCCGTCATCAGCAGCTCCACCCCTTCTGCTTCGAGCAGCTCATTCGCCACATTCATACCGTTGGTCATCACCAGGATCTCCTGATGTCCCTTCAGATGACGCGCCACCTCCAGTGTTGTCGTCCCCGAATCGAGGATAATCCGACAACCTGAGGGCACCAGGGTCGCCGCCAGCGCGCCGATCCGCTGTTTCACGGGAGTATTGAGCACACTCTTGTCGGCAATAGTGCGCTCCGGCACCGTCTGGCCCGGTTCACACAGCAGGGCGCCGCCGTAAGCGCGCACGGCCACCCCCTGCTTCTCCAGAAAGGCCAGATCGTTGCGGATGGTCACGGTAGAGACCTGATAGTGACTCGCCAGCTCGTTGACCTGAACGCTGCCATTGCTGCGCAGCTGCTGAATAATCCGCTCCCGCCGCTCGCTGGTTCCGAGCGCACCTTTTTCACTTGTTTGCATAGTTCTTCTGCCGGAATGCTGTAGTGAAAGATCGCTTTCACTTCGTTACGTTTGCATATTAACGCTCAGCGAAGGTGCCAAATCAAGCCTTCATTACGCTTTACCACCACTCTTCCCATCTTTCCTCATCATCCAAAGCCTTTCGATACCTTTCTTTTTGTGATCCCTTTCAAGATCTGACGACTCTTTTGTTTCGTTTTCTTTTCCTCCCTACTACCGTAAAGAAAAGAAATCGAAAGAACCTTTCCATACGCAGCAACCAAGGAACATCAAAATGAAATCCATGCTGGCACTGGTCGAAAGACATAAACAGGGAGAACAGACCGGGATCTACGCCGTCTGCTCCGCTCACCCGCTGGTGCTGGAGGCCGCGCTGCAGCTGGCCGCCGAAGGGGATGAGCTGCTGCTGGTCGAGGCCACCTCCAATCAGGTGGATCAGTTTGGCGGCTATACCGGCATGACCCCCGCCGACTTTCGCGATCGCCTCTACGAGCTGGCGGCACAGTGTCACTTTCCGGCGCAGCGCCTCATTCTGGGGGGCGACCATCTGGGCCCCAACCGCTGGCAGGGGGAACCGGCCGAGCAGGCCATGGCCCATGCCGGAGATCTCATCGCCAGCTATGTCGCTGCCGGGTTCAAGAAGATCCACCTCGACTGCAGCATGTCCTGTCAGGGCGATCCCGTTCCCCTGACCGATGAGCTGGTCGCTGAAAGGGCGGCACGACTGGCGCAGATCGCTGAGCAAACCTGCCTGGCCACTTTTGGCGAGAGCGATCTGGTCTATGTGATTGGCACCGAGGTGCCGGTGCCGGGCGGTGCCCATGAAGATCTTGCCGAGCTGGCGGTCACCACGCCGGAGGCGGCGCACCACACCCTCGAGGCCCATCAAGAGGCCTTCAACAAGGCGGGGCTGGCCCATATCTGGCCGAGGGTGATCGGTCTGGTGGTGCAACCCGGTGTCGAGTTTGACCATACCCGTGTCATCGATTACCGGCCCGAAAAAGCGGCTCCCCTTAGCCGGATGATCGAAGCCTATCCCCACATGGTGTTCGAGGCTCACTCCACCGATTACCAGACTCCCGAGGCCTACCGCCAGCTGGTACGCGACCACTTTGCCATTCTCAAAGTCGGCCCAGCCCTCACCTTCGCCCTGCGCGAAGCGCTGTTTGCCCTTGCCGCCATCGAGGAGGAACTGGTGGTTGCCAAGGCCTGTTCAGGTCTGCGCAAGGTGATGGAAGAGACCATGCTGGAGCGCCCCGACTTCTGGCGCAGCCACTATCAGGGCAGTGCCAACGAGTGCCGACTGGCCCGTGGCTACAGCTATTCGGATCGCATTCGCTACTACTGGCCCGATAGCCGGGTCGATGAGTGCTACGCCAGATTGCTGGCCAATCTGGCGGCGGAGCCCATCCCGCTCCCCCTGCTGAGCCAGCATCTGCCCCTGCAGTATCGCAAGGTGCGTCAGGGCACGCTCTCGGCCAATCCCCATGACCTCATTCTCGATCAGGTGCAGGAGGTGCTGCGGCACTACGCCAGCGCCTGCACTGCGGCCTCTCGCCGCCATTCCCAGCTCGACCCCGTTGTATAAGGAGTTGCAGACATGATCCTTGGTTATTCAGAAGAGATGTTGCGCAGTGCCAATGGCCTGGCGACTGCCCGTGAAATTCGCCAGCAACCCGCCACCTGGCGCGAGACCCTTGCCATGGTCGAAGAGTGCCGTCCTGCACTGACCCGTTTTCTGCCCCCCCTGCTCGCCCGGCAAGAGCTGCGCATCATCCTGACCGGAGCTGGCACCTCCGCCTTTGCCGGTCGGGCGCTCGCCCCCTATCTCTCGGCCCACCTGCATGCCCGGGTCGAGGCGATCGCCACCACAGATATCGTCACCGATCCGGCCGAGTATCTGGCCGAAGATTGCCCGACCCTGCTTATCTCCTTTGCCCGCTCCGGCAACAGCCCCGAGAGCGTGGCGGCGGTCGAATTGGCCAGCCAGCTGCTCAGCCACTGCCACCATCTGGTACTGACCTGTAACGGTGAAGGGGCGCTCTATCGTCGCTGCCAGCAAGATGCCCACTCTCTGGCCCTGCTGATGCCGCCCCAGACCAATGATCGCAGCTTCGCCATGACCAGCAGCCTGACCAGCATGATGCTGAGCTGTCTGGCTCTCTTCCTGCCAGAGCGGTTTAACCGCCAGCGCTGCGAGCAGCTGGTCACCACCAGTGACGCAATTCTGGAGCAGGTTGTGCAGCGCGTACCGGCCTGGAACGAGCCGTTGCCCGAACGGGTCATCTATCTTGGCAGCGGCAGTCTGCAAGGGGTGGCGCAGGAGGCGGCACTCAAACTGCTGGAGCTGACCGCCGGCCGTCTGGTCGCCATGTTTGACTCCCCCACCGGTTTTCGCCACGGCCCAAAATCGGTCGTCAACGAGCAGACGCTCATCGTGCTGCTCATCTCCAACGACCCTTACACCCGGCAATACGATCTGGATCTGCTACGCGAGCTGAGAAGCGATGGCAAGGCCGCACGGGTGGTCGCCATCGCCGACCAGCACCATCCCGCCATCGAGGAGGGGGAGTACATCTATTTGCCCGCCACCCTGCATGGCGACGATGCCCAGCTCGCCTTCTGCTACCTGCTCTATGCCCAGTACTACGCCTTCCATACCTCGCTGGGACTGGGGATCAGCCCGGACAATCCCTGCCCCACCGGTCAGGTCAACCGGGTCGTACAGGGGGTCAATATCTATCCGTTCCACCAAGAAGGAGTGCTGTGATGCCCAATATCGTATTGAGCCGGATCGATGAGCGCCTGATCCACGGTCAGGTCGGTGTCCAGTGGGTCGGCTTTGCCGGTGCCAATCTGGTGCTGGTAGCCAACGACGAAGTGGCAGAGGACCCCATCCAGCAGAACCTGATGGAGATGGTGCTAGCCGAAGGTATTGCGGTGCGGTTCTGGCCGCTCCAGAAGGTGATCGACAACATCCACAAGGCAGCGGATCGCCAGAAGATCCTGCTGGTCTGCAAAAACCCGACCGATTTCAACACCCTGGTTCAGGGAGGTGTCCCCATCTCCCGGATCAACGTCGGCAACATGCATTACGCCGACGGCAAGCGTCAAATCCACAAGACCGTATCCGTGGACGAACAGGACATCACCGCATTTCGCGCCCTGCGGGACGCCCGTGTCGAGTGCTATGTCCAGGGCGTGCCGACCGAACCGGCACAGGACATTTTCAATTTGCTCTGATTAAGGACAATTGTGATGGAAATCAGTTTGTTACAAGGTCTGCTGCTTGGCATCCTGGCGTTTTTCGCTGGACTCGACCTGTTCAACGGTCTGACCCACTTCCACCGTCCCGTGGTGCTGGGGCCGCTGGTTGGCCTCATCCTCGGCGACCTGCCTACCGGCATTCTGGTGGGCGGCACCCTGGAGCTGGTCTGGATGGGGCTGGCCCCGCTGGCGGGGGCGCAACCGCCCAACGTCATTATCGGCACCATAGTCGGCGCCACCTTCGCCATCACCACCGGGGTCAAACCGGATGTGGCGGTCGGGGTTGCCGTTCCCTTCGCAGTGGCCGTGCAGATGGGGATCACCTTCCTCTTCTCGGTGATGTCGGGGGTCATGTCCCGCTGCGATCGCATGGCCGAAGCGGCTGACGTGCGCGGTATCGAGCGGGTCAACTACCTGGCGCTGCTGGCGCTGGGCACTTTCTACTTCCTCTGTGCCTTCCTGCCCACCTACTTCGGAGCCGAACATGCCAAGGCGGCCATCGACGTGCTGCCTGCCCGCCTCATCGACGGCCTCGGCGTTGCTGGCGGCATCATGCCCGCCATCGGTTTTGCCGTGCTGCTCAAGATCATGATGAAGAACGTCTATATCCCCTACTTCATCCTCGGTTTCGTTGCTGCCGCCTGGCTCCAGTTACCGGTGCTGGCCATCGCCGCCGCCGCGCTGGCCATGGCCCTGATCGACTTCATGCGCACCACCACCCCGCAAGCTCGTCCTGTTCAGGAGGAAACCGAAGATGGCATCTAACAACACAGCTGCGCGGATCATCTCCAGCGCCGAACCGCACAATACCCGGCCACAATCCGACGACACCTATGAAGATCAGCAGCTTGGCGCCGAGCTGACCAAGCAGGATATCAACCACTTTGCCTGGCGCTCCCTGCTGCTGCAGGCCTCCTTCAACTATGAGCGGATGCAGGCCTCCGGCTGGCTCTATGGATTGCTGCCGGCACTGCAGAAGATCCACACCAATCAGCGGGATCTCTCCCGGGCCATGAAAGGGCACATGGGCTTCTTCAACACCCACCCCTTCCTGGTCACCTTCGTGATGGGGATCGTGCTGGCGATGGAGCGCTCCAAGCAGAACGTCAACAGCATCCAGAGCACCAAGATTGCCGTCGGCGCACCACTCGGCGGGATCGGCGATGCCATGTTCTGGCTCACCCTGCTCCCCATCTGCGGCGGCATAGGGGCAGATCTGGCGCTGCAAGGCTCCATCATGGGTGCCGTGGTCTTCTTCCTGCTGTTCAACGTGGTCCACTTCGGCCTGCGTTTTGGTCTGGCGCACTACGCCTACCGCATGGGGGTAGCGGCCATTCCGGTCATCAAGGCCAATACCCGCAAGGTGGGGCATGCTGCCTCCATCGTCGGTATGACGGTGATCGGCGCGCTGGTCGCCACCTATGTGCGTCTTGGCACCACGCTGGAGATCACTGCCGGTGATGCAGTCGTCAAACTGCAGGCGGATGTGCTCGACAAGCTGATGCCCGCCTTCCTGCCGCTGCTCTACACCCTGGCAATGTACGCCCTGATCCGCAAAGGCTGGAGCCCGCTGCGCCTCATCGTCATCACTGTGGTACTCGGTATCGTCGGCAAGTTCGCCGGTTTCCTCTAATCCGGAGCCGGCAGCAAGCCGGCCCCCTTTGCAGTAAAGGAACAGACTATGTTGGGCATCATCATTTGTGGTCATGGCGGTTTCGCCAGCGGTCTGGAGCGCGCCATGCTGCAGATCCTCGGCGAACAGGAAGCGGTTATCGCCATCGACTTTCCCGAGAGCTCCACCACCGCCCTGCTGCAGGCACAGTGCGAAGCGGCGCTGGCAGAGGTCGACAAGGGGGATGGCGTGGTCTTCCTGACCGACCTGCTCGGCGGCACCCCGTTTCGGGTCGCCTCTACCCTCTCACTGCACCAGCCAGAGCGGGAGGTCATTACCGGTACCAACTTGCAGCTGCTACTGGAGATGGTGCTGGAGCGCGATGGCCTCAGCGCCCGTGAATTCCGCCGGCAGGCCCTTGATTGCGGCCACCGGGGTCTCACCTCGCTGGCAGATGAGATAGGTAAAGAGCGTCAGGCAGATGCCGCTCTCGTCGAGGAGGGCATCTGATGGCCTCACGGATCCGTGCCCGTCGCCTGCTGACCGAACAGGGTTGGCTGGAACATCAGGAGCTGACCCATGAAGGGGGCATCATCACCGCCATCGCTCCCATCACGGATGGCGATCCGGCGCGGGATGTCGATCTGCTGGTGCCTGCGCTGATCGATGGTCATGTCCACGGCGGTGCAGGTGTCGATGTCATGGATAGCGAGGACAATGCCTTGGCAACCTTGTCGATGGCCAAGGCGACAGAAGGGGTCGGCGCTTTTCTTGCCACCACGGTCACCGCCCCACTCCCCGAGATAGAGCAAGCTCTTGCCCGCATTGCCGATGGCGTTGCCCGTGGCATGCCGGGCGCAGAGCTGCTCGGCTGCTATCTGGAAGGGCCCTACTTCACACCGGACAACAAGGGCGCCCACGATCAGGCGCTGTTTCGGGAGCTGGATATTGCCGAGCTGAACCACCTGCAACAGCTGGCGCGCGGCACCCTGAAGGTGGTCGCGCTGGCACCGGAAAAGCCCAACGCCATCGCGTCCATTCACCATCTTGCCGCAAACGGCGTGCGGGTAATGCTGGGCCACTCGGCGGCGGATCACAATACCACCATGGCGGCGCTGGCAGCGGGCGCCTCCGGGCTGGTGCACTGCTTCAATGGCATGCGCGGCCTGCACCACCGCGAACCCGGCATGGTCGGTGCAGGTCTTGTCCATCCCGCAGCTTGGCTGGAGCTGATCGCCGATGGCAATCATCTCCACCCGAGCGTGCTCAAGCTCTGTCACTGCTGCGCCGGCCAGCGCCTGCTCTTGATCACCGATGCGATGCGCGCCGCCGGTATGCCCGACGGTCACTATCTGCTTGGCAACTATCGGGTCGAGATGAAGAACGGCGTGGTACGCACCGAAACCGGCGGTCTGGCGGGCAGCACTCTCACCCTGCTTGGCGCCGTACGCAACATGGTGCAGCTGGCGGATGTGCCGCTCGATGAGGCCATCACAATGGCCTCGCTGGCACCCGCAAAGATGCTCGGCATTGCCGATCGCCTCGGTTCACTGGCAGTTGGCAAACAGGCCAATCTGCTCGCCCTCACCACTGAACTCAATCAACAACACATCTGGGTGGCTGGCCGGGAGATAAATCCGACCAACCTTTCCTCCCTTTTCTCAGGATCTCGCGTCAATCAGGACGCTCAGGAGTCACTATGTATCTGATCTCTTCCCATGAAATGCTCAAAGATGCCCAGCGCCGTGGCTACGCCGTACCGGCTTTCAACATCCACAACCTGGAAACCGTGCAGGTGGTGGCTCGCACCGCCGCTCGCATGCGCTCTCCGGTGATTTTGGCTGGCACCCCGGGCACCTATCGCCATGCCGGAGTCGAGTATCTGGTCTCCATCTGTCAGGCCGCGGCCCATGAGTACCGTATCCCGCTGGTGCTGCATCTGGATCACCACGAAGACGAGCAGGACATCCACAGCAAGGTCGAAGCGGGTATTCGCTCGGCCATGATCGATGCCTCGCACTTTCCGTTTGAAGAGAACATCGAGAAGGTGCGCAGCGTGGTGACCTTCTGCCACCGCATGGGCGCCAGCGTCGAAGCGGAGCTGGGCCAGCTGGGGGGTCAGGAGGATGACCTCATTGTCGATGCCGCTCATGCCAAATTTACCGACCCGCTCAAGGCGGCCGAGTTTGTCCGCCGTACCGGTATCGACTCGCTGGCGGTGGCCATCGGTACCGCACACGGCCTCTACAAGGAGGAGCCCCGCCTAGACTTCGCCCGCCTCGCCGCCATTCGCGAGCAGGTTGATATTCCGCTGGTGCTGCACGGTGCCTCCGGTGTACCGGAAGCCGATGTGCGCCGCTGCATCGAACTCGGGATCTGCAAGGTCAACGTTGCGACCGAACTGAAGATCGCCTTCGCCGATGCGATGAAAGCCTTCCTTGGCTCTCATCCGGATGCCAGCGACCCGCGCCAGTATCTGGTGCCCGCCATGGCCGCCATGGAGGAAGTAGTCGAGGCGAAAATCCGTATGTGCATGAGCAATAACAAGATTTGATAACAATAAAATTACGGTAACAGGTCTGGGAGATAATAATGATGGCTCGCGCATCCTTGCGAAATAAGGTATGGGAATTTGCCCAGAGTTTGGGGAAAACATTTATGTTTCCCGTCTCTCTGATGGCATTCATGGGATTACTGCTGGGGGTGGGATCATCCATTACCAGCCCCTCCACCATAGATAATTTTCCTTTTCTTGGTGGGGAATATACCCAGCTCGTCTTCAATCTGGTGGCAACCGTAGGCAGCTTCGGCTTTACCTATCTGCCCATCATGTTTGCCATCGGAATTCCGATGGGATTGACCGAAAAGAACAAGGGTGTCGCGGCCTATTCCGGTTTCGTCGGCTACATGGCGATGAATATCGGGATCAACTTCTATCTCGCCAGTACCAATCAACTGGCTTCGCCGGAAAATATCAAACTGGCGGGGCAAGCCATGGTGATGGGGGTTCAGACCCTCTCCATGGGGGTGCTGGGTGGCATAGTGTCGGGGATCGTGACCTACTTCATCCATCGCCGTTTCTATAACCTCAAACTGCACGACGCCTTCTCGTTCTTCAGCGGCCTGCGCTCCGTGCCCATCATCACCGTGCTGGTCATGTCGCTGATAGGTCTCGCCATGCCGCTCTTCTGGCACTATGTGGCGCTCGGTATTACTGCGGTCGGCAACATGATCATCTCTGCCGGCTCTTTTGGTGCCTTCCTCTACGGAGTGGCCATCAACCTGCTCAAACCGCTCGGTCTGCACCACATCATGCTGGCCATGGTGCGCTTTACCCCGGCAGGCGGTACCGAGCTGGTCAATGGCGAAACCATTTCCGGCGCGCTCAATATCTTCTTCGCCCAGTTGAAAGCGGGTGAACCCATCAGCCCGGCAGCAACCGCCTTCCTGTCGCAAGGGTTTATGCCGACCTTTATATTCGGTCTGCCTGCTGCAGCGTTGGCCATGTATATGGCAGCCACGCCCGGCAATCGAACCAGAATCAAGAGCCTGATTATCTCCGGGGTACTGGTCTCTATCGTGACCGGTATTTCCGAGCCCATCGAATTCCTGTTCCTGTTTGTCGCGCCGGTACTCTATCTGTTCCATGTCTTTATGACCGGCGCCGCGCTCTTTGTGGTGGCCATGTGTGGCGTCACCATCGGCAATACCGATGGCAGTGCACTCGACCTGCTTATTTTCGGCATCATGCAGGGCTGGCAAACCAAGTGGTATCTGATAATTCCCATTGGGCTTATCTGGTCTGCCATCTACTTCACCGTCTTCTACTGGTACATCAAGAAATATGACATCAAGACCCCCGGCAGGGATGAGGTCGATGATATCCAGATTGCGAAACACGACCCGGCCGTGATCCTGAGTGCCCTCGGTGGCAAGGAGAATATCGTCAGCCTGGACAACTGCGTCACCCGGCTGAGACTGGTGGTACACGATATGGGCAAGCTGCAGGAGAAGATCCTGAAACAGGCTGGCGCCCTCTCCGTCGTCAAGATCGACGAGCACAGCGTACAGGTCATCATTGGCGCTCAGGTTCAAACCGTGAAGGATAATCTCGATGCTCTCCTGTAAAGATCGGGAGGCCCTGCGCCTCCCAACCCCCTCTGCCGACTTGCAATCCTCCCGTTTCGACGAGCTGGCAGATCGCATCAGCGACAAATGTCGCAAGTGGGATATGAAAGTGATCGAGAGCCGCTTTGGCCCCGTTCCCGCCGACAGCATTCCCATGTGGATTGCCGATATGGATTTCAAATCGCCGCCGGCTGTGGCTCGCAAGTTCAGCGAAATCATCAGCTGGGGCACCTTCAGCTACACCCACTGCATCGATGATTTCTACGAGGCGGTCATCAACTTCCAAGCCCGCCACCACAAGGTCGCAGTGGAGCGGGAGTGGATCACCCTCTCCTACGGCACCGTCTCGACCCTGCACTACACGGTGCAGGCATTCTGCCAGCCGGGTGACAGCATCATCATGAACACCCCTGTCTATGATCCCTTTGCCAAGGCGGCCGAAAGGCAGGGGGTCAAGGTTGTCGCCAACCCGTTAGCCCTGAACAAAGGACGATATCGGATCGATCTGGCGAAGCTGGAGGAGCAGATCATTGGCCACAAGCCCAAAATCTATTTTCTCTGCTCGCCCCACAACCCGTCGGGCAGGATCTGGAGTCAGGCCGAACTGGAAGCCGTTGCCGACATCTGCCTGCGCCATCAGGTGTTGATGATGGTCGATGAAGTGCATGCCGAGCACATCATCCATGGCGAATTCATCTCATTTCTGGCACTGGAGGAGCGTTACCGCAACAACATGATGCTGATGAGCTCGCCCAACAAGGCATTCAATCTGGGCGGATTGAAAACCTCCTACAGCATCATTCCAAATCCGCAGATCAGAAGTCGGTTCAGAGCGCGTCTTGAGCAGAACTCCATCACCTCTCCCAACGTGTTCGGGCTCTGGGGCATTATCACCGCCTATAACGAGTGCGATGAGTGGCTGACCGAATTGAATCTCTATCTGAGAGAGAACTACGCCCTGCTGGCGCGCTACTTCAGGGAAAATCTGCCCGACTTCCAAGTCATGCCGATGGATGCCTCCTATCTGGTCTGGGTCAGCACCAAAGGGAGCGGTATGAGCGCAAGTGAGGTGACCCGCAGGTGGGCAGTCGAAGCGGGTGTCATCATCGAAGATGGCTCCCACTACGTCAGCGATGGCGAAGAGTATGTGCGGATCAACATAGGCACTTCCCGCCAGCTGCTCGGTGAGGCGCTGCAGCGTCTGGGAAAATGGGCGCAGCAGCAGGTCTGACGACAGCGATATTCCCATCGGCAGAAACAACAAAAGGGACGCCATGGCGTCCCTTTTGTTTCATATGACCACTGTGCGTTGCCAGTGCCCGAAGCATCAGATCCCCTGACGGGCTTCCTGCATCAGCAGGCGCATGTCGCTGACCGCCTTGGCCAGACCGTCGAAGGCGGCGCGGCCGATGATGGCGTGGCCGATGTTGAGCTCATAGAGCTCGGGGATGGCGGCGATGGCCTTGACGTTGTGGTAGTGCAGACCGTGGCCGGCATTGACCTTGAGCCCCTTGCCAGCGGCATAGGAGGCACCGGCGGCGATGCGCTTGAACTCGGCGTTGCGCTCGGCATCGGTAGTTGCATCGGCGTAACGGCCAGTGTGGATCTCGATAAAGGGAGCACCACTCTCGGCAGCCGCATCAATCTGAATGGGATCGGCATCGATAAAGAGGGATACCTGAGCCCCCACCGCGGAGAGACGGGCAACGGCATCAGTCACCTTGTCCAGCTGACCGGCCACGTCCAGACCGCCCTCGGTGGTCACTTCGGTGCGCTTCTCCGGCACCAGACAGACGAAGTGAGGCTTGATGCGGCAGGCGATGCCGATCATCTCTTCGGTCACCGCCATCTCCAGGTTCATTCTGGTCTGGATAGTCTGGCGCAGGATCTCCACATCACGGTCGGTGATATGGCGGCGATCTTCTCGCAGATGCACGGTAATGCCATCGGCCCCGGCCTGTTCGGCCACGAAGGCGGCCTGTACCGGATCCGGATACTGGGTGCCCCGGGCGTTGCGCAGGGTGGCGATATGGTCGATGTTCACACCCAGATAGATTTCACTCATTGAGAACTCCTTGAAAGGCTTCATCTGTTGACTGCGCGGTCAGCGAATCACCCCGCGTCAATATCCGTATGTCTGTTATCTGTGTCAGCCTTGCATGCTGGCTTTGCGTTTTAAAAACAGCTCCCGGCTCTTTAGCTGGCGCTTGCCCAGATAGGGTTGCAAGGCCAATCGGCTGAAACGTTTGGCCGCCTGCAGCAAGGGAGGGGTATCGAAACGTCCCTCAGCAAAGGCGAGCAGGTGGGCACCGAGAAACAGGGTACGGGGATCCGGCGCCCGCTCGCAAGCAACAAAGCCCAATTCACGCTCGAAGCCATAGAGCAGGGTCGGCTCGATGGGCGACTCGTCATCCGCCGTGTACTCGAAATCGACCGCATAGCCGAGCGCCTGCAGCAGCAGGAACTCGAAGCGGCGCAGCGGCAGCTCAGGCGTCTCGCCGTCAGCCAGCGCCATGATGGCACGGGCATAGGCATCGAACACCTCGGGGAACGGGGTGTGCGCTTCCAGCAGGTAGTAGACCAGCTCGTTGAGATAGAGACCGTAGAAGAGGCGATCGCCACCAAGTCGCAGGGAGTGGTCGGGACATTCGACCTGGGTGAGGTTCTTGAGATCCCCCTTGCCGCGCCAGGCGATGGTGAGCAGGGTAAAGGGTTGCAGCAGCCCCTTGAGAGGGGAGCGTGGCCCGCGAGAACCGCGAGCCACCAGAGTAAAGCGGCCACTATCCTGGGTAAAAACCTCGACCAGCTGGCTGGTCTCACGATAGGGCCGGCTATGGATGACGAAAGCCGGGGTCAGCAATCAGTCAGCGCCACTTAATCGTCACCGTAGCCAAGACTGCGCAGGGCGCGCTCGTCATCGGCCCAGCCGGATTTGACCTTGACCCACAGCTCGAGGTGCACCTTGTTCTGGAACAGCCGTTCCATATCGAGGCGCGCCTCGGTGCCGATGGTCTTGATCTTCTCGCCCTTGTTGCCGATGACCATCTTCTTCTGGCCATCGCGCTCGACCAGAATGAGGCCGTGGATGTGATAGATACCGCTCTCTTCCACCTTGAAGCGCTCGATCTCCACCGTCACCGAGTAGGGCAGCTCCTCACCGGTGAAGCGCATCAGCTTCTCGCGGATGATTTCGGAGGCCATAAAGCGGGAGGAGCGGTCGGTCACGTAATCTTCAGGGAAGAAGTGGACGTTTTCCGGCAGCAGATCCTTGGCCCACTCGCGGATCTTCTCCACGTTGGTGCCCTTTTCGGCACTGATGGGCAGAATATGGGCGAAATTCATCTGTTGGCCCAGCCACTCGAGGTGGGGCAGCAGATCTTCTTTCTCTTTGACGTTGTCAATCTTGTTGACCGCCAGCACCACAGGGCACTTGAGATTGCGCAGCTTGCCCAGCACCATCTCGTCGTCTTTGGTCCAGTGGGTACCGTCGACCATGAACACCACCATGGCCACATCACCCAGCGAACTGGTGGCGGCACGGTTCATCAGACGGTTGATGGCCCGTTTCTCTTCAATGTGCAGACCCGGGGTATCTACATAGATTGTCTGGTAGTTATCCTCGGTGTCGATCCCCAAAATCCGGTGACGGGTGGTCTGGGGCTTCTTCGAGGTAATGCTGACCTTCTGGCCAAGCAGCTTGTTGAGCAGGGTGGACTTGCCCACATTCGGGCGGCCCACGATGGCGACAAAGCCGCAGTAGGTGGTATCTGTCATGACAGTTTTTCCAATGCTTGCTGCGCCGCGGCCTGTTCGGCCTTGCGACGGCTGGTGCCGACCCCGACGAGGGGACCATCCAGACCTTCCACGTCACACTGGACGGTGAACTCCTGGTTGTGGGCCTCGCCCTTGACGTTGGTCACAGTGTAGGTCGGCAGGGATTTGCGGCTTCCCTGCAAAATTTCTTGCAGACGGGTCTTGGGATCTTTCTGCTCGATGCCTGGCTTGATCTCTTCCAGGCGGCTGGCATACCAGCTCAGCAGCAGTGTCCGCACCGTCTCAAGATTGGTATCCAGATAGACGGCACCGATCACCGCCTCGACCGTGTCGGCCAGAATGGATTCGCGGCGAAAACCGCCGCTCTTGAGTTCGCCGGGACCGAGGATCAAGTGATCCCCGAGGTCGAACTCCCGGCCCAGTTCGGCCAGGGTCTTCTCGCGCACCAGGGTGGCGCGCATCCGGCTGAGATCCCCTTCCGCCGCTTGCGGGAAGCGGTGGAACAGATCGTCGGCAATCACCAGACTCAAAATGGAGTCACCCAGAAATTCCAGTCGCTCATTGTGACGGGAACCGGCGCTGCGGTGAGTCAGCGCGCGGGTCAGCAGTTCCAGATCCGCAAAAACATGCCCGAGACGGGACTGCAGTCTGTTCATCTTGATATTCATTTACTTGATTCCGCCAATGCGGTTGAAGCGCACACCTGTCGGTACCCAACTTGGCAGCAGGGAGCCTTCTTCGCGCTCGAATTCAAAACTTATCCAGATAGCGACCGCCTTGCCGACCAGATTCTGCTCGGGCACAAAGCCCCAGAAGCGGCTGTCGGTGCTGTTGTCGCGGTTGTCGCCCATCACGAAATACTGGCCTTCCGGTACCACCCACTCGTCGGGATAGGTGCCGGGCTGGCGATAGTAACGGCCAACCATGTCGGGCATCAGCGGATTGCGCAGGGTCTCGTGGGAGACATCACCCAACTGCTCGGTATAGCGGTCAAGGGGGATCCCCATCTGGGTAAATTCGCCTCTTTGTTCAAACTTGACGTCGAGCTTCTTGAAGCCCGGGCACGTTTTCCCTTCCTGCTCTTCGCACTTGGGCCGGATCATCAGTTCCTTGTTGCGATAGATGACCCGATCACCCGGCATGCCGACCACCCGCTTGATGTAGTCAACGCGCGGTTCAAGGGGATACTTGAACACCACCACGTCGCCACGCTTGGGCTCGCCGGTCTCGAGGAACTTGGTGTTGGTCACCGGATCCCGCAGACCATAGGCAAATTTTTCCACCAAGATGAAGTCGCCCACCAGCAGGGTGGGCATCATGGAACCTGACGGGATCTGGAACGGTTCAAAAATGAACGAACGCAGGATCAGCACAAAGGTGATGACCGGGAAGACCCCGGCGGTCTGTTCAATCCAGACCGGCACGGGGGCGACCTTGGCCAGGGTCTTCTCATCCAGGTGGGCACCGCCATGGGCACGAGCCACGGCAATCTTGGCGGCGCGCTGCTTGGACCAAATCATCTTGTCCAGACACCAGATAACACCGGTGATCGCGCAGACCACCACTAGGATCAGGGAAAACGTGCTTGCCATCTATTAATCCTTTCCGACGTGGAGAATCGCGAGGAAGGCTTCCTGCGGCACGTCGACACGGCCGAGAGACTTCATCCGCTTCTTACCTTCTTTCTGCTTGTTCAGCAGTTTCTTCTTACGACTCACGTCACCACCGTAACACTTGGCGGTTACGTCTTTACGCAGTGCCTTGACGGTGCTGCGTGCGATGATCTGGTTGCCGATGGCCGCCTGAATGGCGATATCGAACATCTGGCGCGGGATCAGCTCACGCATCTTCTCCACCACCTGACGACCGCGATACTGGGCGTTGTCCTTGTGGGTGATGATGGCCAGGGCATCAACCCGCTCACCGTTGATCATGATGTCCAGACGGACCATGTCGGAGGTTTCGAAACGCTTGAAGCCATAGTCCAGCGAGGCGTAACCACGACTGGTGGATTTCAGACGGTCGAAGAAGTCGAGCACCACTTCCGCCATCGGGATTTCATAGGTCAGTGCCACCTGCTTGCCGTGGTAGACCATGTTGGTCTGTACGCCACGCTTCTCGATACAGAGGGTGATCACGTTGCCCATGTACTCCTGCGGCAGCAGGATATGACACTCGGCGATCGGCTCGCGCATCTCCTTGATGCTGGTGATGGCAGGCATCTGGGCCGGGCTGTCGATGTGGATGGTGGAGCCGTCGGTCAGCTCGATCTCGTACACTACGGTCGGCGCCGTGGTGATCAGATCCAGATCGTATTCACGCTCCAGACGCTCCTGAATGATCTCCATGTGCAGCATGCCGAGGAAGCCACAACGGAAGCCGAAGCCCAGCGCAGTGGAGCTCTCTGGTTCGAAGAACAGGGAGGCATCGTTCAGGGAGAGCTTGTCGAGGGCGTCACGGAACGACTCGTAGTCATCGCTGGAGATGGGGAACAGACCCGCATAAACCTGCGGCTTCACCTTCTTGAAGCCGGCCAGCGCCTTGTCGGCACCGTTCTTGGCCTGAGTCAGGGTATCGCCCACCGGCGCGCCGTGGATGTCCTTGATACCGCAGACAACCCAACCTACCTCGCCACAGCCCAGACCCTGGGTATCCACCTGCTTGGGCGTGAAGATACCGATACGATCGACACCCCACACCTGACCGGTGCTCATCACCTTGATCTTGTCGTTCTTCTTCAGGGAACCGTTCTTGATCCGCACCAGAGAGACAACACCCAGATAGGAGTCGAACCAGGAGTCGATGATCAGCGCCTGCAGCGGGGCATCCGGGTCACCTTCCGGTGCCGGGATCTTGGCAACGATCTCTTCCAGCACAAGATCAACACCCAGGCCGGTCTTGGCGGAGCAGCGCACCGCATCGACCGCGTCGATACCGACGATGTCTTCGATCTCCTCGGCAACCCGCTCCGGCTCTGCGGCCGGCAGGTCAATCTTGTTCAGCACCGGCACCACTTCCAGATCCATTTCCATGGCGGTGTAGCAGTTGGCCAGAGTCTGTGCCTCAACCCCCTGGCCGGCATCCACCACCAGCAGCGCCCCTTCACAGGCCGCCAAAGAGCGGGAGACCTCGTAGGAGAAATCCACGTGGCCCGGGGTGTCGATAAAGTTCAGCTGGTAGGTGTTACCGTCTTGTGCCTGGTAGTTCAGGGTCACACTCTGTGCTTTGATGGTAATGCCGCGCTCGCGCTCCAGATCCATGGAGTCAAGCACCTGAGCCTGCATCTCGCGGTCGGACAAGCCACCGCAAGTCTGGATCAGACGGTCCGACAGGGTCGATTTACCGTGGTCGATGTGCGCAATAATCGAAAAGTTACGAATGTGTTTCATCGAGCAAGAGTCACTCAAAATTAGTTAAGGTCAGTTATGGAGGCGCGATTTTACTGGATAACCCGGCTGACGGCCATTCTTTAGTCGCCAGCGCCAGTGAAATAGCGCCTGTTCGGTCAGGGGAGGATGCGGACAGGGACCACGACGCCGAGCATCTGCGGGCCGTAGCGCCCCTGATCCAGGCGGTTGGAAAAGTAACGAACCAGTAAAAAGCCCAGCACGCCCCCCAGCAGGCAGCAGAGAATGGTAATTCCCTCCCCGCCCGAGAGCAGCGGTGCCAGCCAGAGCTGCCCCAGCAAGGCGCCGGCCAACAGGCAGAAAAGCGGCAGCACATAGACCAGCGCCGCCCCGCGCAGCAGACTCTCCTGCGGGATACCGAGCCTCACTTGCTGGCCAACCCGCACCTCGGCGGTCAGCCTGACCCGCAAGCGGGGAGCTTTCAGGGAAAACGCCTTGGCCACGGTGCCGGTACCGCAGTTGGATTGCTGCTGACAACCACTGCAGGCGGAGCGACGCTCGCACTCCACCCAGGCATGGTCACCCTCAATGGCCACCACGGTCGCCAGCTCTTCACTCATCTCGTTCACGGCAACACCTCGTGCTCATGCAATGGCAGGATCTGAACACGACTCACAGCCAACGGCAAGCCGCACACTACTGTGAACCCAGAACATGGACTCACTGCACCGCTTCGTTGCGAGCCAGCGGCTGCACCGACTCGGCGATGCGTTTGGCTGTCTCGGCAGGCACTTCCCCAACCACGGTGATCTCGACCCCCACCTCGTTGACGTAGCTCACCAGCGAGGTCGCCCCCTGGCGGATCAGCTGCTGGCGCACCGCCTGCTTGGGATCGACCCGAGAGACGTAGACCGAGAGATCCACCAGGCCATCGGAGAGCATCATGTAATCCACCGGTACACTGGTGGTCACCAGCTGGTGCCGGTCTTGCGACAGCACCTTGAAGCCATCGGGCAACCAGGTGATCTGCCAGTTCAACTGCTGTTGCGGTGCAGGATAGGCATCCTCCAGCGCCAGCGCCGAGGGCTGCTTGCTGTTGGCCAGCTTTACCAGCCATGGGGACGGTTTTTGTTGCAATTGCAGATCCACCCCCAGCATCTGCTCCACTAGATTGCCCTCCCGCTCCACCATGTCGACTCGCAGCAACAGGTGACTACGTTCGTCAATCCAGAGCACAAAGCCATACTTGTCAGCTTCCTTGGGCACCAACCTGACGACTTGAGCGACCTCGCCGGCCACCCGGCTACGGCCAGCAAGCACAGGATCATAACTCTCCAGCACCTGTGCCAACGGCATCTTCACCAGGGTCGACCAGATACCGGGAAAGCGGGCATCCTTCAGGGTGTAGGGATCATGGCTGTTTTCAAAGAAGGTGTATTCATTCTGGCGCTGGAGATACTCGATCGCCTTGCCATCGAGATAGCTGAGATGGGCTACCTCCTTGCCATCGATCACGGCATGGCTGATGCGGATCGGTTCAAGACGTCCCTGACGGGCCTTGACCATGGACAATTCGAAGTTCTGTTGCTGCACGGCACTCTGCATCTGCTGCAACAAGGCCTCGGCCGACTTATCGTCGGCCGAGGCCTTGGCACTGATCAGCAGGAGAGAGGCCAGTAAAATACGGCTGTACTGGCGCACGTTGATATCCCTGACGACTCGTTATTGTTGGTTCTGCCTGTCTTGCAACAGGCGTTGTTGCAACTGGTGGTCACGCAGGAAGGCGTTGATCCGCTCCCGCTGTTCCTGCATCTGCTGTTCGGTCAGACCTTGCTGACGGGCACGGGCACCATCCTGTTGCGGATAATGGACGCTCACAGGCGCCGCGCTGCCACCGATTGGAATGGTATTGAGCACCGGATTGGCCGGAACGCCATCCTGTCCCTGATAATGCTGCACTCCGAAGATAACAGCGGCGGCCACGGAGGCGGCAATGGCGTATTGCCCCAGTTGCTGACCGACACGGCGGAACAACGGAACCACATTGGAATCTGTCTTGACAGGTGCAACGACAGGTTGCAGTACGGGAGCCGTCTCGACCGGCTTGGGTGCCAGTATGGTGGGCTCATCCTCCAGCGCAGTCATGATGCTGTCACTGAGATCCAGTTGCAGATTGACCGGCAGGTCACCCCGCATGGCATCGCCGATCAGGTGGTAACGACCCCAAGTATCTTGCAAGTCGGAGTCCATCTCCAGCTCGTTCAGTACCTCTGCGTCACTCAGCTCACCATCCATCAGGGCAGAGATTTGCTCT
This sequence comes from Aeromonas sp. 601027, assembly GCF_049174455.1. Taxonomy (NCBI): domain Bacteria; kingdom Pseudomonadati; phylum Pseudomonadota; class Gammaproteobacteria; order Aeromonadales; family Aeromonadaceae; genus Aeromonas; species Aeromonas sp. 601027. The sequence continues at coordinate 27,544 of NZ_JAAKTN010000007.1, forward strand.
TTATTTGCCATAAGTTAACCCGTCTTTCCCCAGTTAATTCTCGATCAGAGGTTGCAGCTTTTTATCGATTGCTTCCCTCGCCCGGAAGATACGGGATCTGACCGTACCCACAGGGCAATCCATGATTTCGGCAATCTCTTCGTAGCTCAGCCCTTCCAGTTCGCGGAGGGTGATAGCTGTCCTCAGGTCTTCCGGCAATGCCTCTATGGCTGAAAACACGGTGCGTTTGATCTCGTCAGTCAGCGCCAGGTTTTCGGGGGTTGAGACCTCTTGCAAGGCTTCACCGCCGCCATAAGACTCCGCTTCGTCAGCCTCCACATCACTGCTGGGCGGCCTGCGCCCCTGGGAGGTGAGATAATTCTTCGCCGTGTTCACGGCAATTCGGTACAACCAGGTGTAAAAAGCACTTTCGCCACGGAATGTCGGCAATGCACGGTAGGCTTTTATAAAGGCCTCTTGCGCCACATCGGGCACATCACCGGGATTGTTGACATACCTGGCAACCAGGTTGACCACCTTATGCTGGTATTTTTTTACCAACAGGTTGAAAGCTGCTTTATCGCCGCGCTGGACCCGTTCAACCAGCTGTTCGTCCAGTAGATTCTGGTCGCTCATCAGAGCCGTAAAACCCCCATCAGGTTATCGTTTTTCTTTTCCGGCCCTTCCTAAGCGCACAAGTTCAGACAGGGAGAATCAGAGAAAGTTCGCTTCAATTGAAAAAAATGTGATGCAGGCTGCATCCTCGCCCTCGCTTGGGCTACCATGGTGCCAGTTCTTAATCCAGGCCAATGATACTTATGAAAGCAAGTGTTGAATACCTTTGCGATGTACTGATCATTGGCAGCGGTGCCGCTGGTTTGTCCCTCGCGTTGCGATTGGCAGACCACGCCAAAGTCCTGGTTCTGAGCAAGGGGCCTATCAGTGAAGGGGCCACTTTCTATGCGCAAGGAGGCATCGCTGCCGTTTTCGACGAAACCGACAGCATCGAATCCCACGTGAGCGACACGCTCAACGCGGGCGCCGGGTTGTGTGATCCGGCAGTGGTGGAGTTCACCGCTCGCCACGCCCGCGAGTCCATCCAGTGGCTCATTCAGCAAGGGGTCCCCTTCGATCAGGAGGAGAACGCCGACGGTGAATCCCAGTACCACCTCACCCGGGAAGGGGGCCACAGCCATCGCCGCATCTTCCACGCGGCGGATGCCACCGGCAAGGCGGTGCAGCTCACCCTGATCGATCAGGTGCGCGCTCACCCCAATATCCAGCTGATGGAGCGCTTCAACGCGGTCGACCTCATCACCACACGCAAGCTCAACCTGCCAGGCAACAAGGTGCTGGGCGCCTACGTCTGGAACCGCAACGCCGAGCAGGTCGAGGTGATCCGCGCCCGCTTCGTGGCACTGGCCACCGGCGGTGCTTCCAAGGTCTACCAGTACACCTCCAACCCCGATGTGAGCTCTGGCGATGGCATCGCCATGGCGTGGCGGGCCGGCTGCCGAGTGGCGAACCTGGAGTTCAACCAGTTCCACCCCACCAGCCTGTTCCACCCGGATGATCCCAACTTCCTGCTGACCGAAGCACTGCGTGGCGAGGGGGCCTATCTGCGCCGCCCGGACGGCAGCCGCTTTATGCCGGAGTTTGACGAGCGGGCCGAACTGGCGCCACGCGATATCGTCGCTCGCGCCATCGACCACGAGATGAAGCGGCTCGGGGCGGATTGCATGTATCTGGATATCAGCCACAAACCGGCCGATTTCATCATCAAGCACTTCCCGACCATTTATGAGCGCTGCCTTGCGGTCGGTATCGACATCACCAAGGAACCGATGCCCATCGTCCCAGCCGCCCACTACACCTGTGGCGGAGTGATGATCGACAGCAACGGCCAGACCGATATTCCCGGCCTCTACGCCATCGGTGAAGTGACCTACACCGGGCTGCACGGTGCCAACCGCATGGCCTCCAACTCCCTGCTGGAATGCGTGGTCTATGCCCATCAGGCGGGGGCCGACATTCTGGCCAAGCTGCCGATGAGTGTGGAGCCGCCGCGCCTGCCGGTGTGGGACGAGAGCAAGGTGGAAGATTCCGACGAACTGGTGGTGATCCAGCACAACTGGCACGAGCTGCGGTTGATGATGTGGGACTACGTGGGGATAGTGCGTACCAACAAACGCCTGGCCCGCGCCAAGCGCCGCATCGACCTGCTCAAGCAGGAGGTGCAGGAGTACTACGCCAACTTCCGCGTCTCCAACAACCTGCTGGAGCTGCGCAACCTGCTGCAGGTGGCCGAGCTTATCGTCAACTGCGCTCTGCAGCGCAAGGAGTCCCGCGGCCTGCACTACAACCTGGATTATCCGGATATGCTGCCGGACTCCAAACCGACCGTGCTGACCCCGGAGCGGGATTAATCCCCTTCCCGCAAAGCGTTACAGCAATCAGTGACCCCGCCCCGGCGGGGTCACTTGTTTTCAACCGCTTTTCAGCCACAAAAAGAGTGCCGCCAACCACATGGCAGCAGCTTATCGCGATAAATCAGCGCATGGTCATCACGGGAAGCAGGGGTCAGCGCCGGGATGGCAGAAAGTGGATGGCTCGCGCCAGCAGGCGGTAATGTTCGGGGGGAAGGGCGTCGGAGAAGAGCCACAGTTGTCGTGGCGACACGGCTCCACTCTCTTGCGGCTCGGGGCAAAGCGCCAGCCTGAGCACACCGGGCAGAATGCGGCTTTTCTTGTCGAGCTGATAGCGACGACCTTGCCACTGCAACCACTGACCATCCCAAACAAGCTCGAACGGGGGCTCGGCGAGCGCCCGCCAGCTCAACCAGAGCGTCGCCAGCCAGACGGGCAGCAACAGCGCCCACTGCCAACCGGCAATCAGGCCAGCCACCGGCCAGAGCAGCAACAGAAAGAGGGCCACCAGCCAGTAGCGCTGATGGCGGGAGGGGTGAACAGGGATGATCACCCGCTCCACGGCATCAGGCCTGACGGTCGTGACGGGCCTGATTGCGCTCCAGGATCATCTTGATCATGGCGCTGAAGGCGGGATCGGCCGGTACTGCGTGCCCCATGGTCCAGCGGAACAGGTCCGGATCATCGCTCTCCAGCAGGCGGATAAAGGTCTGCTGATCGGCTTCGCTCAGGGAGTCGAACTCGTGTTCGAAAAAGGGCATAAAAACAACATCCAGCTCGAGCATGCCACGGCGGCAGGCCCACTTCAGGCGGGATTTTTCAACTGGGCTCAACATGGAACTCTCCTTACAAAGACCCGGGGATGGTACCAGCTGGATTTTCCGGCTGACAAACATTAGTTACGTCTTTACCATGCAGGTCACATACTTTCTCTCTGGAATACCATCGTGAGCCTGCAACCCCCTGTTTTTCCTGCCGAGCCGACCCGCTTCGCCCTGACCAAGATAGCCATCACCCGACTGAGTGGTCAGGATCGCGTCAAATATCTGCAAGGTCAGGTCACCTGCGACGTCAACGCCCTGCAACCGGGGCAGAGCACGCTGGGTGGTCACTGTGATCCCAAGGGCAAGCTGTGGAGCGATTTTCGCCTGCTCTGCCTTGAAGAGAGCCTGCTGCTGCTGACTACCCCTTCGGTGCTGGAGCGCCAGCTGCCGGAGCTGAAAAAATTTGCCGTCTTCTCCAAGGTGGAGATTGCTGCCGACGAACGCCACGCCACCGGTCTGGCAGGCAAGGGCACAGATGCGTGGCTCGCCGCGCAGTTTGGTCTGGAGCAGAGCGGCCTTATCGCTGGCGGCATGGCGGTGAAGATCGAACAGGATCGCTGGCTGCTGGTGAGCAGTGAGCAAGCCGATGCGCTGCCGGCGGGTGACGAATCCCTCTGGTGGGGTCTCGAGATCAAGGCCGGTCTGCCGCACATGGAGGCGGTGCATCAGGGCGAGTTCATCCCGCAGATGCTCAACCTGCAGACACTGGACGGCATCAGCTTCAACAAGGGCTGCTACATGGGGCAAGAGACGGTGGCTCGCGCCAAATATCGCGGCGCCAACAACCGCGCCCTGTTCCTGCTGGCGGGCAGTGCCAACGAGCCGGTCAATGCGGGCGATACCCTGGAGATCCAGCTCGGTGACAACTGGCGTCGCAGCGGCATGGTGCTCAACGCCTGGCAACATCAGGGTCAGGTATGGCTCACCGCCGTACTGCCGAAAGATACCGAGGCTGACGCCCGTTTTCGCCTCAAGCAGGAGGAGAGCTCCCAGCTCACCCTGCAACCTCTCCCCTACGAACTGACCGAGTAAGGTCGGCTAGCGAGGCACCCGCGCCAGCAGTGCCTCCTTCAGCCAGCGCCCCGCCTGCCCCAGCGGGCGGGCGCGATGCCACTGCAGTTCCAGCGCCAGCGCGTGGCTGGCGATAAAGTCCGGCTCCAGCACCACCACTTCGCCGCGAGCCAGCGGTTGATGCAGCAGAAATTCCGGAATGGCGGACCAGCCAAGGCCCCGCTTGACCAGCTCCAGTACCCCGAGATCCCCCTCGACCCACCACACCTGAGCCGAGATGCGAAAACGCTGGCGCTCGCTCCCTTCCCGTCTACCGGTCACCATCAGCTGGCGTGCCCCCTGCAGATCGACCTCCCGCAGCGGCTGCTTGCGGGCCAGCGGATGATCCGGTGACACCACCAGCGGCATGGTCACCTCCCCCAGCGAATGGGCGACAATCTCCCGCTGGGGATGCACTTTCTGATAGCTGATGCCGAGCTGGGCCCGCCCGGTCACCAGCATCTCGGTCACGTCCTCCATCAACGGGAAGAGCAGCTCCAGCTCCACGGTCGGATAGCGAGTGGCGAACTCCTCCAGCAGGGTGCCGAGCCAAGGTAGGTGGGAATCATCATCGATAGCCAGGGTGAGGCGCGTCTCCACCCCGGCCGCCAGTTCACCGGCGATGGACTGCAACCGCTCGCTCTGCGCCAGCAGGATCCCCGCCTCCTGCACCATGCGGGCCCCCGCCTCCGTCAGCTGCGGATAGCGGCCGCTGCGGTCAAACAGGGTGAGCGCCAGATCGATCTCCAGATTGGCGATGGCGCTGCTCACCACCGACTGCGCCTTGCCCAGCTTGCGGGCGGCAGCGGAAAACGAGCCGGTTTCGGCGGCCGCCAGCAAGATCCTCAGTTGTTCCAGTGATGGCGTCATCTTATGGCCCTCCGGCAAGCTCTCTCATCCATCTATTTTAGCGATGGATACCAACATGAATCTATCGCTAAAGATCTATAGATTAACCAGCAATCCGTGAATGAACCTGATTGAGAGAGTGACTTATGCGTACCCGTAACGATCGCCTGCGCCATGCCATTGGCTTTGAATTCATTGGGCTGCTGATTGCCGCCCCGCTGGCCAGCTGGGTTACCGGGGTCGGGCTCAACCATATGGGCCCGCTGGCACTGTTCTTCTCGGTGCTGGCCACCGTCTGGAACTACATCTACAACATCGGGGTCGACAAGCTGCTGCTCAAATATCAGGGCCATACCCACAAGACCCTGTGGCAACGGGTGCTGCATACCTTCGGCTTTGAGGGCGGTCTGCTGATCGTCGCGCTGCCGGTCATGTCCTGGTGGCTGAGCGTCAGCCTGCTGGAGGCGCTGGTGCTGGATCTGGGCTTCGTCGTCTTCTACCTGATCTATGCCTTCGTCTACAACTGGGGCTATGACAAGGTGTTCCCCATCCCCCGCGAAGTGCCGCACGGCATGCCACAAGAGGCGCGCTAAGGCACGAATCCGTTGGATTGAAACCGAGAAATGAAGGGCAACAAGGAAAGACTACAGAAGAAACGACACGGCCCCATCATGGCAGACATGATGGGGCCGCAAGAGGGATCAGCGCTGGCAGGCCGGCTGATTCAGAGGTAAGGATTCAGGCCTGCCCGTCGCTCAAGCCTGTGCCTTGAGCTCTTCGCCGCTCTCGTCAGTTGCGACAGCCTCTTCAGGCTGGGCCTGAGCGGCCTGCAGCGCTTCCAGCTCGCTCTGATAATCGCTCAGGATCTGCTGGGCAACCGCCATATCTCCCTTGTGTTTGCGCTCGAACAGATGGTGCTGCACCACGCCGTTGAGATACTCCACTGTAATGGGCTGCTCCAGGGTGGCCATCAGCTCCTCTTTCTCCAGCTCGGCATTGATTTCATCGGCGGTTGTGCGCAGCAGCCCGGCCAATTGAACCAACATGCGGCGCTCACCTTCGCGCAGCAGGCTCAACATGCGGTTTCTCTGCTGCTCATTCTGTTGGGTCATACATTTCCTTACGTCAATTGGGAACAAGCCCGCTCATTCTGCCCTGTCCCCATGACAGCGTCTATCTCATGCCCCCCACAAATTTTTGGCGCTGGCTCACAAATGGCTACAGATGCTATTTGAAGCGGCTCTGGGGTATAGTAGCCGCTGATTTTCAGGCGCTTTTTTCACCTTCATCCGCAGAAAAGGATGACACGGCAAGGGCGCCTGCCCGGTTTACCCCAACGAGGTGAAGATCCGCTTTATGACCGACGCCATTGTGGTGCTCTGCACCTGCCCAGATCAAACCAGTGCCGACCTTCTCTGCGAACAGCTGCTGAACCAGCGGCTGGCCGCCTGCATCAATCAACTGCCGGGCATTACCTCTGTCTATCGTTGGCAAGGCAAGGTGGAGCGCGCCACCGAGATCCAGCTCATCATCAAATCCCGCCAGCCACTCTTTGCCGAGCTGCAGGCATGTATTCAAGCCAATCACCCTTATGAGGTGCCCGAGCTGCTGGCCCTGCCGGTGAGTGCCGGACTACCCGCCTATCTCGACTGGCTCAATGGGGAGACCTCATGACATTCACTCGCTTGCTCTCTCCACTGCTGCTCTGTGCCCTACTGATGATAGCGGTGGGCAGCGCCCCTGCCCACGCCAGCGGCGCCGACCTGCTCAGCTCGCTGGGCATTGAGGCCAACGCCAAACCCAAATTTTTGCAGGTCGATGAGGCCTTTCAGATCGAGAGCGAACAGCGCGGCGATCAGCTGCTGCTGACCCTCCACATCGCCGACGATTACTACCTCTATCGCCACAGCCTGCGCTTCAAGGGGAACAACCTCACCTTCAGCGAGCCGACCCTGCCGGAAGGCACCGAGCACGAGGATGATTTCTTCGGCAAGACCCGGGTCTACTACCAGCAGGTGAGCATCGCGGTGCCGCTAAAGGAGGTGGGGGAAAATGCTACCCTGCGGGTGCGCTATCAGGGCTGTACCGACGGCCTCTGCTATCCACCGACCGACAAACTGATCGATGTGGCCCCGCTGGTCACGGCAACCACAGCGTCAACTGCTGATACGGCACAAAGCGTCGCACCGGTTAGCCAGCAGGATCAGCTCGCCGCCGCCCTTGGCAATCAGGGTTTCTGGCTCAGCATCGTCGCCTTCTTCGCGCTGGGGCTGGGGCTCGCCTTCACCCCCTGCGTCTTCCCCATGTACCCGATCCTGACCGGCATCATCGCCGGTGCCGGCCATCGCCTCTCCACCGGTCGCGCCTTCCTGCTCTCTCTGGTCTATGTGCAGGGGATGGCGGTCACCTACACCCTGCTGGGGCTGGTAGTGGCCTCGGCAGGTCTTAAATTCCAGGCGGCGCTGCAACACCCCTATGTGCTGATCGGCCTCTCGGTGATGTTCGTGCTGCTGGCCCTCTCCATGTTCGGACTCTACACCCTGCAACTGCCGAGCAGTTTGCAAACCCGGCTCTCCGGTCTCTCCAACCGCCAGCAGGGCGGCTCTGTGGTCGGGGTCGCTATCATGGGAATGATCTCCGGGCTGGTCTGCTCCCCCTGCACCACAGCACCGCTCTCGGGGGCACTGATCTATGTTGCCCAGAGCGGCGATCTCTGGCTCGGCGGGGCGGCGCTCTATTCGCTGTCACTGGGGATGGGTCTGCCGCTGCTGCTGCTCGGCACCTCGGGTGGCAAGCTGCTGCCAAAAGCGGGCGCCTGGATGGATGTGATCAAGCAGCTGTTTGGCTTTGCCCTGCTGGCAGTGCCGATCCTGCTGCTGTCACGGCTCTGGAGCGATCAGATTGCTACTCTCGCTTGGCTCGGCTGGGGGCTGCTGCTGTGCGGCTATCTCTATCACCACAACCAGCACCAGCCCCACTCGGTGGCCAGAAGTGTGCGCGGCTTCGTGCTGTTGCTGGCGATGATCAGCGCCGTGGTGGTGGGCAAGGATCTGCTGCAACCGGCCGGTCCTGCTGCCGCCACGGCGGATGCCAGTCAAACGGCGCCGCAGTTTATCCGCGTCAAGACGCTGGATGATCTCAAGGTGCAGCTGGCCGCCGCCCGCGGCAAGCCGGTGCTGCTCGACCTCTACGCCGACTGGTGCGTCGCCTGCAAGGAGTTCGAGCACAAGACCTTCAGCGACCCGGCGGTGAGGGTGCGCTTCGGCCAGATGGTGCTGCTGCAGGCGGATGTCACCGCCAACGACGATGCCGATGTGGAGCTGCTCAACAGTCTCAATGTGCTGGGGCTGCCGACCCTGATCTTCTTCGACCGCGAGGGCAAGGAGCTGACAGGGCAGCGGGTCACCGGTTTTATGGGGCCTATCCCCTTTGCCAAACATCTCGAGATGGTAAGTGATGCACACTGAGTTGCGTCGGCTGCAGACAAGCGATGCACCTGCCTTGCAGCGGCTGTTCGAGCAGGCCCCCTCCTATCAGGCGGCGGTGAGCAATGACCCTCTCTCTGCACAGGCAGGAGAAGAGGAACTTGTCGCCTGCCCACCCGGCCTGCCTCTCTCCGACAAACATCTCATCGGCCGCTGGGAGCAGGGAGAGCTCACCGCTGTCATTGATCTGCTGCGCGGCTACCCCAATCCAGACACCGCCTATCTGGGTCTGTTACTGGTGGGGGAACCCTGGCAAGGGAGTGGCCGTGGTCAGTCGCTCTATCTTCACGCCTGCACGCTGGCAAGCTCATGGGGGGCTACCCGGCTTCGCCTGTCAGTGATTGCCAGCAATGAGAGTGCTCTATCCTTCTGGCTGCGCAGAGGCTTCACCGAGTGCTATCGCCGCGAGCTTGCTGATTATCGGGCCGAGGCCATCGTGCTGGAACGTTCACTGGAACCGTGAGCCGAGGTTTGCCGCCGCGCATTCGCGTGGCACAATCGCCCCTCTCGTTTTGCACTTGTCCGGAGTTTTGATGAAAAAGTGGTTCATCCCCCTGCTAGCCCTCTGGCTTTATGGCTGCAGTGCAGGGCCCGGTGAAGAGGATATCCGCCAGCAGGTCACCGCCAAGCTACTGGCCGAGACAGACGCCAACCTGTTCGATATCAGCGACTTCACCATCCTCGGCAAGGAGGAGCGGATGGAGGGGGTCTATCTGGTCAAGGTGAGTTACCAGCTCCACTTCAAGCAGGGGCTCGATCAGTTGCAGGTATTGCACGACGAGGATCTGGTCTACGACCGGGTTGGCCCCTTCCAGCAGGAGATGGGTCTGATGGAGCTCGAGCGTAAATATGGCGAGTTCGAGGCGGGCCAGGTGCTGCCGCAAGAGGCAGAGGTGTGGATGATGAAGAGCGAACAGGGCTGGCGGCTGGCGGAATCAGCGCAATAAAAGGCAACAAGCCCCTCATGTCTCTGCAACGGCGGGGCTGCCGTTGCCAACCAGCTCAAACCTGGGTATCGACCCGATACCCTTTTCGCTCGGCAGGTTCGTTCGGCAGCTTGCTGGCCAACCCTGACAGTACCTCCTTGAGGGTGACCCCGCTCTCTGCCGCACCGCTGCTCTCCAGCAGCTTGGTCAGCTGGCTCTGCAAGGGGTTCACCGCTTCGATCTCGGCTCCTGGTTCGCTCTCTTTTCCCTGCCCGCCCTGTTGATCCAGCGTCTCCAGCAGGCGCTCCAGATCCCGCTTGAGCGGATTTTCGCTGCTGTCGGCGATGGCGAGTTTGCGCTGTTCCTGCTCTTGCCGCTGTTGTTGCTGCAATGCCAACTGTTGTTCCTGCTGCTGTTGCAGGGCGCCCATCATGGTGTTGATGAACGCTTCCAGCGAATCTCTGATTGAGATGCGGCTCCCGCTGCTATCCTCCCCTTGCGGCGACAGCCCGAGCTCATCCAGCACGGCGCCAAGATCGCGTACCATACGGCTGTCACTGCCCGTTGATGGTGAGGTCACAGCCCGCTCCTGTGCCTGCGCAGCGGGAGATCCCTGCCGTTGCGCCAGCGGGGTGAGCCCGCCTGACGCGACCACATTTATCTCCATCTTGGCCCTCCTTCACATCTTTTTCGGCCAGCGAACCCGCTCTTGTTCGCCTGGCCCGGCATCACGCTCACACCTAAAAGATAGCGCCAACCAGCAGGGATTGGCGCGAATGCATCTTTTGGTCTATCAGGCGGGATAATTGTGCCAACCCGCTATAAACAAGGGGCTGGCAAGAGTGCCTCGTTCAACCATCACTACGCAGGCTGATAATCGGAGTCAGAAGATATCCTTCATCCGGTGCCACAACATTCCCAGTGCCAGCAGCGGGGAGCGCAGCGCCGGGCCGCCGGGGAAGGTGATATGGGGCACGCTGGCAAAGAGATCGAAGCCCCGGCTCTCGCCGCGGATCGCCTCGGCCACCAGCTTGCCCGCCATATGGGTGGCATTGAGGCCGTGACCCGAATAGGCCTGGGCGTAGAGCACGTTGGGGTGTTCCTTGAGACGGCCAATCTGCGGCAGCCGGTTGGCGCCGATCCCGATCATGCCTCCCCACTGAAACTCGATGGCAGTGCCAGCGAGCTCGGGGAAGACCCGCAGCAGCTTGGGCAACATAAAGGCCTTGATATCGCGAGGATCCCGGCCGGAGTAGTTGCAGGCGCCGCCAAACAGCAGGCGGCCGTCGGCGGAGAGGCGGTAATAGTCGAGCGCCACATTCTGATCGCACACCGCCATGTTTTGCGGCAGCAATCGCTGGCGCAAACGGCGATCCAGCACTTCGGTGGCGAGGATGTAGGAACCGGCCGGCAGCACCCGCCCCCCCAGCTCCGGATTGAGGTCGTTGAGATAGGCGTTGCAGCCGATCACCAGATAGTCGGCAGTGACCCGCCCATGAGCCGTGGTCACCTCGACCTGCTTGCCGTAATCGATATGGGTCACTCTGGAGTGTTCAAACAGGGAGACCCCGAGGCTGGCGGCGGCGCGCGCCTCGCCGAGCGCCAGATTGAGGGGATGGAGATGGCCGGAGCCCATGTCGATAAGGCCGCCGATGTAGCGATCCGATCCCACCACGCTATGGATATCTTCCCGCGGTACCAGCTTGAGTTCGTGCTCATAGCCGAGGCTCGCCAGATGGTCGAGAGCTTCCTCGAAGCCGGCCAGATGGCGCTGACGGGTGGCCAGATCGCAGTAACCCCAGGTGAGGTCGCAGTCGATATTGAAACGCTCAACCCGCTCGCGCACCAGCTGCACCGCCTCCAGCCCCATCAGGTCGAGTTCGCGCACCCCTTCCTCACCAATCCAGCGGGCGAACTGGCTGGTATCGTGACCGATACCGCGAATAAGCTGGCCGCCGTTGCGCCCGGAGGCGCCCCAGCCGATACGGTTGGCCTCCAGCAAGGCGACCTTGTAACCGGCATCAGCCAGATTGATGGCGGTATTGAGACCGGTAAAGCCGCCGCCGATGATGCAGACGTCAGCCTTGTGCTCCCCCTCCAGCTCGGGCCACTGTTGCGAGTCGTTGCGGGTGGCCGCGTAGTAGGAGGCGACGTGCTCCTGATATCCGTTGTGCTTTCCTGCCTGCATACTCAGCATCCTGCCTTGGTTGCAAATTGTTTAATAAAATAAGCAAAGTTGTTTCGATAATACCCAGTTCCTCCTCCACTCACCAACCGGTGCGGATCACAGAAATGCAAAAGGCGCCCCGAAGGGCGCCTTTTCATGCAATCAAGGTGCTGTAACGAATTACAGTACGTCGATGGCGTTCAGGTCGGAGAATGCTTTCTCCAGACGAGCGATCATGGAAGTCTGACCTTCACGCAGCCATACGCGCGGATCGTAGTACTTCTTGTTCGGCTTGTCGGCGCCTTCCGGGTTGCCCAGCTGGCCTTGCAGGTAAGCTTCGTTCTTCTTGTAGAAGTTCAGCAGACCTTCCCAGGTTGCCCACTGGGTGTCGGTGTCGATGTTCATCTTCACTACGCCGTAGGAGATGGACTCGCGGATCTCTTCCAGAGTGGAACCTGAACCACCGTGGAATACGAAGTCCAGAGACTTGGCTGGAACGCCAAACTTCTCAGAAACGTACTTCTGGGAAGCGTCCAGGATGGACGGGGTCAGTTTGACGTTACCCGGCTTGTATACACCGTGTACGTTGCCGAAGGAGGCAGCGATGGTGAAACGCGGGCTGATCTTGGACAGACGCTCGTAAGCGTAAGCAACATCTTCCGGCTGGGTGTACAGAGCGGACTGATCCATGTGGCTGTTGTCGACGCCGTCTTCTTCGCCACCGGTGCAACCCAGTTCCAGCTCCAGAGTCATGTTCATCTTGGCCATGCGGGTCAGGTACTCGCAGCAGATGTCGATGTTCTCTTCCAGAGACTCTTCGGACAGATCCAGCATGTGGGAGGAGAACAGCGGCTTGCCGGTTTCAGCAAAGTGCTTCTCGCCCGCTTCCAGCAGACCGTCGATCCACGGCAGCAGCTTCTTGGCAGCGTGGTCGGTGTGCAGGATTACCGGCACGCCGTAGGCTTCGGCAACAGCGTGAACGTGCTTGGCACCGGAGATGGCACCCAGGATGGCAGCTTTCTGACCTTCCAGCTTCAGACCCTTACCGGCGGTGAACACGGCACCACCGTTGGAGAACTGAACGATAACCGGCGCTTTAACCTTGGCGGCAGCTTCCAGTACGGCGTTCACGGAGTCGGTACCAACGCAGTTTACGGCCGGCAGAGCAAAGCCGTTCTCTTTAGCGATGGCGAACACTTTCTGAACGTCATCACCAGTGATCACGCCGGGTTTTACGAAGTCGAAAATTTTCTTAGACATGTTTAATCGTCCTGTCTCGTATGCCGTTAATAAAAAATGGGGGGTTCATCATGAACCGGCACAGCGGGCACATGATAAACGAAACGGGAGGCTTTTGCCCCCCGTTCCGGGTCAATTAGGCTTTGGCGCGCTGTTCCAGAATCGCAACAGCCGGCAGAACCTTGCCTTCTACGAACTCCAGGAAGGCGCCGCCGCCAGTGGAGATGTAGGAGACTTTGTCAGCGATGCCGAACTTGTCGATGGCAGCCAGGGTGTCACCACCGCCAGCGATGGAGAAGGCCGGAGAAGCAGCAATGGCTTCAGCGATAACCTTGGTGCCTTCAGCAAACTGGTCAAACTCGAATACACCAACCGGGCCGTTCCACAGGATGGTCTTGGCGTTCATGATGATGTCAGCCAGGGCCTTGGCAGAATCCGGGCCGATGTCGAAGATCATGTCGCCGTCGGTCACATCGTTAACAGACTTGATGGTAGCCGGAGTGGACTCGGAGAACTCGGCACCTACAACCACGTCGGTGGTCACAGGAATGTTGGTCTCGGCAGCCAGTTTCTTGGCGGTGTCGATCAGGTCGTGCTCGCACAGGGACTTGCCGACGTTGTGACCGGCAGCAGCGATGAAGGTGTTGGCGATGCCACCACCGACAACCAGCTGGTCAGCGATTTTGGAGAGGGATTCCAGAACGGTCAGCTTGGTGGAGACCTTGGAGCCGCCAACGATGGCAACCATCGGGCGCTCGGGCTTCAGCATGGCTTTGCCCAGGGCTTCCAGTTCACCCGCCAGCAGCGGGCCGGCACAAGCGACCGGAGCGAACTGAGCCACACCGTAGGTGGAACCTTCGGCGCGGTGAGCAGTACCGAACGCATCCATTACAAAGACATCACACAGGGCGGCGTATTTTTTGGCCAGCTCTTCGGTGTTCTTCTTCTCGCCTTTGTTGAAGCGGCAGTTTTCCAGTACAACCAGCTCACCGGCAGCGACTTCTACGCCATCCAGGTAATCCTTGGCCAGGCGAACCGGGCAGGACAGAGCGTCTTTCAGATAGTTGACAACCGGAGCCAGGGAGAATTCTTCGTTGTATTCACCCTCGGTCGGACGACCCAGGTGGGAGGTGATCATCAGCTTGGCGCCCTTTTCCAGAGCCAGCTTGATGGTCGGCAGAGTCGCAACGATACGTGCATCGGAGGTGACCTTGCCGTCTTTTACCGGTACGTTCAGGTCAGCACGGATCAGAACGCGTTTACCCGCCAGATCCAGGTCAGTCATCTTGATAACAGACATATTCAGTCCTCTATATTTTCCAGGTAATGTTAAAAACAGTAACCTTTCGCCCGGGGCAGGCTCAGCCTGCGGCCATCATGGCCCGGGTGGTATCCAGCATCCGGTTTGCGAAGCCCCATTCGTTATCGCACCACATCAACATCTTGACGAGGTTGGCATCGCTCACCCGGGTCTGGGTACCATCAATGATGCAGGAGTGTGCATCATGATTGAAGTCTACGGAGACCAGAGGTTCTTCCGTGTAATCCAGAATACCGTGTAATGTACCTCTGGATGCCCGTTGCAGGGCTTGATTTACGTCAGTAACTGTCACTTTTTTACGAACAGTAATACTGAGATCCATCGCTGTTACATTGATGGTCGGCACCCGCACCGCGATCGCCTCAAACTTGCCGGCGAAGTGGGGCAGGATACGCTCCAGCCCCTTTGCCAGCTTGGTGTCCACCGGAATGATGGACTGACTGGCAGCGCGGGTTCGGCGCAAGTCACTGTGGTAGGCATCGATGACTTGCTGATCATGCATGGCCGAATGAATTGTCGTAATAGTACCACAATTTATCTCGAATTCTCGATGCAATGTTTCAATCACCGGCACCACGCAGTTGGTGGTACAGGAGGCGTTGGAGACGATCCGCTCCGCTCCGGTGAGGGTATGATGGTTGACCCCGTAGACCACGGTGGCATCCACATCGGCATCCGCCGGGTGGGAGAAGAGCACCTTGCCCGCCCCCGCAGCCAGATGCAGCTCGGCATCGGCCCGCGAGCCAAACACCCCGGTGCAATCGAGCACCACATCCACCCCCAGCGCCCGCCACGGCAGCTTTGACGGATCCCGCTCGGCAAACAGGGAGATGAGATCCTCCCCCACCAGCATGCTGTTGCCCGCCAGTTGCACCGGATGGTGGAAGCGACCGTGACTGGTATCGTAACGGGTCAGGTGCACCATGGCCTCGGGGGCCGCCAGCTCGTTGATGGCGACGATCTTGATGGTCTTGTCGCGCCCGCTTTCATAGAGGGCTCGCAACACGTTGCGACCGATCCGCCCGTAACCATTGATGGCAATCTTGATCATCGAGAATCCGTTTCCTTTAACCAGCAACAGGGCGGCACACCGGCCACCCGGGAGCCCCGGCTACGACAGCAGGGCCTCCTTGAATTCACCGCGGGCCAGCAGTGCGGCCCCGAATACCCCGGCACTGTCACCCAGGGCAGGAGCAATAATGGGGGTTGCGAAGCGGGGATTAAAGAGGAAGGGCAAAATTGTCTGCCGTCCGGCGCTGTAAAGGCTCTGCACATTGCCCACCCCACCGCCGATGACGATCACATCCGGGTCGAGAATGTTGACCACATTGGCCAGCGCCTGACCAAACAGCAGGTGCAGCCGGTCGATGGTGAGCTTGGCCACATGATCGTGAGCCGTGGCGGCCGCGATTTGGGCGAGCGAGAGGTGGCGCTTGGCCTTCGCCTCGTACCAGGCCTCCAGCGCCGGACCGCTGATCAGGGTCTCGACGCAGCCACGCTTGCCGCAGTAGCACTCGGGGCCATCAGGGGAAAGCACGTTGTGGCCCCACTCACCGGCGATGCCGTGGTGGCCGTTGAGGATCTGGCCGTTGATGACGATACCGGAGCCGACCCCGGTGCCCATGATGATGCCGAATACAACCTTGGCATCGGGGTGGTGCTGGCGCACCGCCCCCAAATGGGTTTCTGCCAGCGCGAAGCAGTTGGCGTCGTTGGCAATCAGTACCGGCACGCCCAGCTTGCGCTCCAGATCCTCCTTGAACGGCTTGCCGTTGAGCTCGGTGGTGTTGCAGTTCTTCATCAGGCCGGTCTGCGGATCCCGCGCCCCCGGCGTGCCCATGCCGATGACAGTCGGGCGCTGGCCAATCTTCTCGGCGCACTCAGCTACCAGCTTGGCGATCTGGCCGATCATGTGCTCATAACCGCCAGCCCGCTCGGTGGGGATGCGGTGGCGCAGCAGCACCTCGTCGCCATCCAGCACCACGCATTCACACTTGGTACCGCCAAGATCGATACCCCAATCCAGTGACTTGCTGCTCATCTTGCCTCCTGCACGGCCGCCACGCTCTCGTCATCGCGGCGCCATTTTTTAATGTAAAACGGGGCCTGACGGCCCCGGATTTCAAACAAACTATTCTTCTCTCACCCCGGCCTTAGCGACCGTGGTACTGGGCGGAGAGCTCGTGTACCGCGTTGACAAACACGCCAGCGTGTTCCGGGTTCACATCCTGATGGATGCCGTGGCCGAGGTTGAATACGTGGCCATTACCGTGACCGAAACCGGCCAGAATGGAGGCGACCTCTTCACGGATGCGAGCAGGAGTGGCGTAGAGCATGGAGGGATCCATGTTGCCCTGCAGCGCTACCTTGTCACCGACCCGACGCTTGGCGTCGGCAATGTCTGTGGTCCAGTCCAGACCCAGCGCATCGCAACCGGTGGCTGCAATCTGCTCCAACCACTGACCACCGTTCTTGGTAAACAGGGTGACCGGCACGCGGCGACCGTCGTGCTCGCGGATCAGGCCATCGACAATCTTGTGCATGTACTGCAGGGAGAAGTCGCGGTAATCGCGCGGGGTGAGCACGCCGCCCCAGGTGTCGAACACCATGACAGCCTGCGCACCCGCCTTGATCTGGGCGTTGAGGTAGGCAATCACGCTGTCGGCCAGCTTGTCGAGCAGCAGGTGCAGGGTTTGCGGCTCTGCATACATCATCTGCTTGATCTTGGTGAACGCCTTGGAGCTGCCCCCCTCCACCATGTAGGTGGCCAGGGTCCATGGGCTGCCGGAGAAGCCGATCAGCGGCACTTCGCCCTTCAGCTCGCGGCGGATGGTGCGCACCGCGTTCATCACGTAGCCCAGCTCATCTTCCGGATCCGGAAGGGGCAGCGCCTGCACATCGGCCATGGAGGTGATCGGACGCTCGAAGCGCGGGCCTTCACCCTGCTCGAAGTAGAGACCGAGCCCCATGGCATCGGGCACGGTGAGGATGTCGGAGAAGAGGATGGCGGCATCGAGCGGGTAGCGGCGCAGCGGCTGCAGGGTGACTTCACAGGCCAGCTCGGCGTTGCGGCACAGGGACATGAAATCCCCCGCCTGGGCGCGAGTCGCCTTGTATTCCGGCAGATAACGGCCAGCCTGGCGCATCATCCATACCGGGGTCATATCCACGTCCTGACACAGCAAAGCGCGCAGGTATCGATCGTTCTTCAGCTCTTTCATCCCAGTTCCTGAGTTCGTATCACGCATAAAATGGCGGCCATAATACCACTTTGCCCACCGGATCGGACTGCCCAAAACGTGGCAAATGGGCGCACGGTTGCAAAGATGTGAAGGGGCGCAAACCAGATCGCCCCGTTTTTAAAAAGAAGTGCAAAAAGGTTGGCGAAAAGATAAGCGCCTCGTTACCCCTCGCCAGCCAGTGACAACTCGATCAGCCGCCGGGCAATGGTGCCGTGAGGCGGCAAACGCGGCAGCCGGTCGGCGGCAAAGAAAGCGGCAGCGACCAGTTCGTCATCCTGCACCCGGATCTCGCCGCTCTCGTAGTCGGCGGTAAAGCCCATCATCAGGCTGTGAGGGAAGGGCCAGGGCTGGCTCGCCACATAGCGCACATTGCGCACCCGGATGCCGCTCTCCTCGAACACCTCCCGTGCCACGCACTGCTCGAGGTTCTCCCCCGCCTCCACAAAGCCGGCCAGCACGGTATACATGGGATCGTCCGCCTGATAGTGACGGCGATGAGCCGCCAGCAGGATCTCCGGCCCCTTGCGCACCGCCACGATAATGCAGGGGGAGATGCGCGGATAGACGCTGTGCCCTTGCTGGCACACCTGCGCCCACTCCCCCGCCTTCGGGGTCATGGGGGCGCCGCACTCGCCGCAGAAACGGTGGGTGCGGCGGAAGGTGGCGAGCTGCCAGGCGCGGCCAGCGAGACGAAAGCCCTCTTCGTCCCCCGCCACCATCAGCTGGCGCAGAGGGCTCATAGCGCTCGTGTCAGCCTCATCACCCAGATCGAGCAGATAGCAGGGCAGCCCCTGCCACTCGTCAAAACGCTCGAAAGGGGCGTCAGCCAGCGCTGCGGGCAGGCACGCTTTACTACCCTGTGGCACCTGACCCTGCTGATCGAGCAGTACCAGATGATCGCCCCCCAGCACGAACCAGCGGGCTTGTTCAGTTAATGACATCGGATAAACACTCTCGTTAAAACAGAACCCTGACCACGGCTGGCCGAGCAAGGGGCAAACGCCGCGCGAATGGCTCCCATCTTACGACCAGCACGGGTCGCTGACGACCCCGTCGTGGCCGATTGTCCCATTCGTAAAAAACGGATGGTGCAAATAAAGAGGCCGCCCGAAGGCGGCCCGTTGTTATCCGGCATCCCGTATCCGGTTTCTATCGACGCGGATCAGGCATCGCCCATCGCCAGCAGGGAGGCGTTGCCGCCCACTGCAGTGGTGTTGATGGTGCGGGTCTTCTCGGTAACGAAGCGGCTCAGGTAGTGGGGGCCGCCCGCCTTGGGGCCGGTGCCGGAGAGCCCCTGGCCGCCGAACGGTTGCACCCCGACCATGGCGCCGATCTGGTTACGGTTGATGTAGACGTTACCCACATTGATGCGGCTTGCCAGCTCCTCGGCGTGGGATTCGTTGCGACTGTGGATCCCGAGCGTCAGGCCATAGCCGGTGCCGTTGATGTCGCTGATCACCTTGTCCAGATCCCGGGTGGCGTAGCGCACCACGTGCAGGATGGGACCGAACTGCTCCTTCACCAGCTCGCGGATGGAGCCGATCTCCAGCGCGGTCGGCTGGACGAAGTGTCCCTCCATGGTCGCGGCGGGCATCGGCGCCTGGGCAATCAGGCGAGCACGCGGGATCATGTAGGCGAGGTGAGCATCGAGACCGGCCTTGGCATCGGCATCGATCACCGGGCCGACGTCGGTGTTGTGCTCGGCCGGGTTGCCCACTTTCAGCTCCTGCATGGCGCCGGTGAGGATCTCCAGCACCCGCTCGGCAATCTCCTCCTGCAGGTAGAGCACCCGCAGGGCCGAGCAGCGCTGACCGGCGCTCTGGAAGGCGGCGCTCACCACGTCGCGCACCACCTGCTCCGGCAGGGCGGTGGAATCAACAATCATGGCGTTCTGACCACCGGTTTCAGCGATAAGCGGCAGGATGGCACCATCGCGCTGGGCCAGGGTCATGTTGATGAGCTTGGCGGTCTCGGTGGAGCCGGTGAAGCAGACGCCGCCGATACGCGGATCGGCTGTCAACTTGGCACCTACGGTGGCACCGTCACCGGGCAGCAGTTGCAGCACGTCGCCCGGAATACCGGCCTGATGGGCCAGAGTCACCGCCAGATGGGCGATAAGGCCGGTCTGCTCCGCCGGTTTGGCGATGACGGTGTTGCCGGTGGCCAGCGCCGCAGCGATTTGGCCGAGGAAAATCGCCAACGGGAAGTTCCACGGGCTGATGCAGACAAAGACGCCGCGCCCCTGCAGGAACAGCTCGTTCTGCTCGCCGGTATAACCGGGCAGCAGGGTCGCCTGCCCCATCAGGCTGCGGGCCTGCACCGCGTAGTAGCGGCAGAAATCGACCGCTTCACGCACCTCATCGATGCCATCTTGCAGCAGCTTGCCCGCCTCGCGGGTACAGAGGGAGACAAACTGCTCGCGGTTAGCTTCCAGCAGATCCGCCAGCTTCTCCAGCGCGGCAGCACGCTCGCTCACCGGGGTTTCACGCCAGCGCGGGAAGGCAGCATAGGCAGATGCCAAGGCCTGCTCCACCGCCTGCTCGTCGGCCCAGTGGATCTTGCCGACGGTGAGGCTCACATCCTGCGGGCTCAGCACGGTTCGTGCCTCGCTGCGCTTGAGGGTCTCGCCATCGACGATGGGGCCCGCCAGCCACTGCTTGCTCTCCAGCTCTTTCAAGCGGGCGAAGAAGGGGCGCTGGATGGAGAGGATGTTCATGTTGACGCCGCTGGAGTTCTTGCGGTCGCTGAAGAGGTTCACCGGCTGCGGAATGCGGTCGTTGGCAAAGCCGGAGTAGCGCTTGAGGGTGCGCAGCGGGTGCTCGGCCAGCGAGTCCACCGGGGTATTGGGATCCACCAGCTTGTGAACGAAGGAGGTGTTGGCCCCGTTCTCCAGCAGGCGGCGCACCAGATAGGGCAGCAAGTCCTTGTGGGCGCCGACCGGCGCGTAGATGCGGCAGTGCAGACCGGGATTGTCGCTCAGCACGGCGTTGTGCAGCTCCTCGCCCATGCCGTGCAGACGCTGGAATTCAAACTGGCGATCACCGGCCATCTCCAGAATGCTGACCACGGTATTGGCGTTGTGGGTGGCGAACTGGGGAGCGATAAAGCCGCGGGTCGGCTCGCTCAGCAGGTAGCGGGCGCAGGCGAGGTAGGATATATCGGTGCCCGCCTTGCGGGTAAAAAGCGGGTAGCCGGGCAGGCCCGCCTGCTGGGCATATTTCAGTTCGCTGTCCCAGTAGGCGCCTTTTACCAGTCGCACCGGAATGAGGTCACCCTGCTCGCGGGCCAGCGCGGTGAGCCAGCAGAGTACCGGCAGGGCGCGCTTGGAGTAGGCCTGCACCACCATGCCGAGTTTGCCCCAACCACGGTTGGCGTCGGAGCGATAGAGCTGCTCGAACAGATCGAGAGAGAGCTCGAGGCGGTCCATCTCCTCGGCATCGATGCTGATGGCCACATCCTTGTCGCGGGCCAGACGCACCAACCCCACCAGCCGCTCGCACATTTCGCCGAGCACCCGCTCGCGGTTCGCCACGTCATAGCGCGGATGGAGCGCCGAGAGCTTGATGGAGATGGAAGGGGCCGGGCCGCCGTCGCTGATGCGCTCGTTGCCGACAGCCTCGATGGCGTTACGATAATCGGTCAGATACTTGTCGGCATCCTGCATGGTCAGCGCCGATTCGCCCAGCATGTCGTAGGTGTGGGTGTAGCCCAGCTCGCGGGATTTGCGGCTCGCCTTGAGCGCCTCCTTCATGTCGCGCCCCAGCACGAACTGCTTGCCCATGATCTTCATGGCGGCATACATGGCAGAGCGCACCACCGGCTCCCCCAGCTTGTTGACCATGCGCCCCAGCAGGTTGGCCGGGTTGCCGTCCAGCTTTTTGTCGAGCTTGATGATCTTGCCGGTCAGCATCAGCCCCCAGGTAGAGGCGTTGACCAGAGTGGAATCGCTCTTGCGGAAATGGGAGGACCAGTTGGCGCCGGAGAGCTTGTCCTTGATCAGGGCATCGGCGGTCTCGGCATCGGGAATCCGCAGCAGCGCCTCGGCCAGACACATCAGGATGATCCCCTCCTGGGTATCCAGACTGTACTCCTGCAGGAAGGCGTCGATACCGTCACCGGAGCCGCTCTCCTTGCGCACCTTGGTCACCAGGGTACGGGCACGCTGGGTCACCTGCTCCAGCGAGGCGCCATCTCCCGGGAGCATGGCCGACAGTTCGGCCAGATAGGCATTTTCATCCACCACGTAGTTTTGGGTGATGGCTTCGCGCAGGGCGGCCAGATCGGAGGGGATATAGTCAGCGGCAAGCACTTGAGTAGCTTTGAACATATGGGGTCTTCCTGTACGCCCTAGGGCTGATATCGACAAAGGCGGACGCGCCGCCGAAACGCCGATAATGTATACAATGTTGCACCCTATATGAAATGAATTTGTTGCCACTCTTTAACAAAGATCGCTCATTCCCCCTATGAATTCCCTTTTGAAGCCAATACGCCAGCAAGCGTGAGGGTCATCTGACTTCATTTTGTATACGATCTGCCGCTGCTCTATCGCAAAGCAGCCACGCATTCCGCCCAATGCGCCCCAAAAAAGAAGGGTCGCCACGGCGACCCTTCTCAGCAATTCATTCAGCCAGAGGCTGTCAGTTCATCCAGCGATCGCCACGACTGCGACGACGGGGCAGCATGGGCAGCAGGATACCAAGCAGGATACCGGCCCCCACCATGGCACCACCACGGATAAACCAGTCCATCTGCATGTCGTGCTCCTGGTTGTCGTAGCTCTGGGTCAGGGCATCATTCTGCTCTTTGAGATTGCTCATCTCCTCACCCTGACTGACCAACTGGGCCTTGAGAGCGGCGATCTCCTTGCTCTGGGCAGCGATCTGGCCATCCTTTTCGGTAAAGCGTTTCTCGTTGTCACCGTTGAGATTTTGCAGGCGGGCCTTGAGCTCATCCCGCTCCTTTTCAACCTGAGGGAGCCGCTCACGCAAGCTGGGCTCACTCTGTAGTTCGCTGCTTTTTATCCACCCTTCGCGGCCACGCCCGTCCACCACCTGGGTGAATCCGGCCTCGCCGTTCACCGCCTTCACCTCCAGCGGTTCACCAGCCTTGACGCTACCGAGGATCCGGTACTGGGTACCCGGACCATTGTGGATATAGGTAAAGATGTTGTCTGAAACATAACGGGTATCGGCCAGTGCCTGTTGGGCACACAAGCAGATCAAAATCCCGAGAAGGGCGCGCATGGTCGATCGGTTCTCTTTTTCTGGTGTGGACAAGAGGTTGAATGTTAAGCCGCCAGCAGGCTAAAGGACAAGCAAAGAAAAAGCACCTCCCCCGCTCTGCCACAACCGATAGCTGGGAGCTGGCTCGCAACTTGCGCTCCCGTGCGACAACCTTACTTCTTCTTGAGCTCGCGCACCTCGCTGCGCAGGGCGCGGATCTCTCGCAGCAACTCCTCTTGCTGGTTATTGTAGTGATGACGCCACTTGTCGGTCTCGCTCTCCTTGGCAGGCTGCAAAAAGATGCTGGCCATAAAACCGCTTATGGCACCAAACAGACCGACCCCGAACAGGATCAGCAGGCTGGCGACAAAACGCCCCTCCTCGGTCTTGGGTACCAGATCGCCATAGCCCACGGTCGACAGGGTCACCAGCGTCCACCAGAAGGCGTCATAGGGGGTCTCAATCTGGCTGCCGGGCTGGCCCGACTCAATCCAGTACATGACGCCGGAGCCCAATCCCAGCAGCAGGACGAAGAGGAAGAGGATGCCGGAGAGGGTGGTCTCGTTGCGCTCGCGACGGAACATGGCCCAGAGATCCGGGTGCTCCTTGAACAGTTGATAGACCCGCCACAACTGGAGCAGTCGGGCCCAACGCAGCTGCTCCACCATCGGCAGACTACCCGGCAGATAGAACCAGTTTGCCTTGAAGTAGGCTTTGCGGTCTGGAGCACGGATCCAGCCATAAGCAAAATGCGCGAGGAAGAAGTAGCAGATCAGACTGTCCAGGTCATAGAAGAGCTGCAGGGTCTGGGGAGTCAGGGTTTCGTGGCCCCACCAGCGGGCCGTCACCAGCAGAACCGAGACAATCGACAGAAATGCCATCAGCAGATCCATCGCCCGTAGATGAGTTAAGTGATGTCGCATACATTTTCCAACTTTAAGCACAGTGCGAATTAATAAAAGAGAAGATAATGCCGATAGCCTTGAGGGCAAAGGAAAAGCGATATTCAAAGGAGATTATACGATGCAGTTGAACCTGCTGGAGAAGCGGATGAGCAACATTCGGCTGGTGCCGAAAGTGGTGTTGCTGATGGTGGTGAGTACCATTTTGCTACTGACCAAACTCTGGTTTGATACCAACAATCTGGAGACCACCCTGCTCAGCGAGGGGCTTGATCCGGACAAAGCCAACGCCATTGCCGACCGCCTGCTCTGGAGCGGCCTGATGGAGACCACCATCATGGGTCTGCTGTTCGTGATCCTGCTGATGACCGGTTCCCGCCTGATGGTCAAGCAGGTGCACTATCTGGTGGATCTGCTGGAGCGCTTCGCCAAGCGGGATCTCAGTCACAAGGTGTTGCTCAAATCTCGGGATGAATTCGGTGACATCGCCAAGGCGGTCTCCCACTCGCAGGAGAACCTCAAAGCAGTGTTTAACAACCAGCGCGCCGCCTGCAAGGAGCTCAACGACATCGCCTCTCAGGTCACCCTCTGCATGGAGGAGACCAACGAAGCGATCAACGAAGAGTTCACCCAGATCGAACAGCTGGCGAGCGCCATGAGCCAGATGGTCGGCGCCATTCGCGAAGTGGCTGCCCATGCGGATCAGGCCTCTCACGCCACCGCCGAAACCAGCCAGCTGGCGGAAGAGGGAAGCCGCTGCGTCGCCGATACCGTCAGCACCATCGACACCCTCTCCGGCAACATCCAGCGCTCCGCCACCGTGGTCAACGAGGTGGAGCAGGGGGTCGAGCGCATTGGCTCTGTGGTCGACACCATTCGCGGCATCTCGGAGCAGACCAACCTGCTGGCACTGAACGCCGCCATCGAAGCGGCTCGCGCCGGTGAAGCGGGTCGTGGCTTTGCCGTGGTGGCCTCCGAAGTGCGCGAGCTGGCCAACCGGGCTCAGGCCGCCACCGTCGAGATCCAGAAGATGATCGAACAGCTGCAGGGCAATGCCCATCAGGCTGGCGAACTGATGGCCCAAAGCGTACAGCAGGCCGACAAGGGGGTGGAACAGGTGACCCAGGCCGGTACCCAGCTCGCCACCATAGTGCAGCGGGTACAGGGTGTCGCCGACATGAACCGCCACATCGCCGCCGCCTCCGAGCAGCAGAGCTCGGTCGCCGAAGAGATGCGCGGCAATCTGGAACAGGTCAAGCAGATTGCCGAAGGCTCCGTCGTGGTGCTGCGCGAGCTGCAAGAGGCCTCCGAGCTGGTCGAACAGCACAGCAAGGAGCTCGACAGCCAGATCCACTCCTTCAAGCTCGCCTGACTGCTCGCCCTGGTCGGGCATGACCGCGTTGTGCCCTGCCGCCGCTCCCGGCCATAAAAAAATCCGAAACCAGTGGTTTCGGATTTTTTCTATCGGACAAAGGGCAGGCTCGGCTATCGCCTTGCCCACTCTTGCACAACTTACTCGGCAGCCATACGGGCTTCGATGTAAGCCAGTGCGCGGTCGATACGCGCCAGTACGCGCTCCTTGCCCACCAATGCCATTACGGCGTCGATGGCAGGGGATTGACCCAGACCGGTGACGGCCACACGCAGCGGCATACCAACCTTGCCCATGCCCTGACCCAGCTCGGCGGCAGTGGCTTCAATCAGCTCGTGCAGCGCTTCGGTAGTCCAGCTATCCAGTGCAGCCAGCTTGGTTTTGGCCAGAGCCAGCGGCTCGGCAGCCACGCCGCGCAGGTGCTTCTTGGCAGCGGCTTCGTCGATGGCCTCGCACTCTTCGAACAGGTAGCGGCTCTGGGCGGCCATCTCGACCAGGGTGTTGCAGCGCTCGGCCAGCAGGGTGACCACGTCGGCCAGCGCCGGGCCATTGCTGGTGTCGATCTTCTGGTTTTCCATGTGCCATGCCAGATGCTTGGCAACATAGGCCGGATCCAGGCTGCGCATGTAGTGGTTGTTCAGCCACAACAGCTTGTCGGTGTTGAAGGCGGAGGCAGACTTGGAGATGGCATCCAGGCTGAACAGCTTGATCATCTCTTCCAGGCTGAAGATCTCCTGATCGCCGTGGGACCAGCCCAGACGCACCAGATAGTTCAGCAGCGCTTCCGGCAGGTAGCCGTCGTCGCGGTACTGCATCACGGAGACTGCACCGTGGCGCTTGGAGAGCTTGGCACCGTCGTCACCCAGGATCATGGATACGTGGGCAAACTCAGGTACCGGCGCGTTCAGCGCCTTGTAGATGTTGATCTGGCGCGGGGTATTGTTGATGTGGTCTTCACCACGCACCACGTGGGTGATCTCCATATCCCAGTCATCGACCACTACGCAGAAGTTGTAGGTCGGCGCGCCGTCGGTACGGCGGATAATCAGATCGTCCAGCTCGGTGTTGGCGAACTCGATGCGGCCACGGACGTGGTCATCGAACACCACGGAACCTTCGGTCGGGTTGCGGAAGCGAATCACGTGCGGCGCATCGGCCGGGTGATCGTGGGCGTGGTCGCGGCACTTGCCGTCGTAACGTGGCTTCTCGCCGTTGGCCATCTGGCCTTCGCGCAGCGCTTCCAGACGCTCTTTGGAGCAGTAGCACTTGTAGGCGCGGCCATCGGCCAGCATCTCGTCGATCAGAGCGTTGTAGCGATCGAAGCGCTTGGTCTGGTAGTAGGGGCCCTCATCCCAGTTCAGCTCCAGCCATTCCATGCCCTCAATGATGGCGTCGATTGCCTCCTGAGTGGAACGTTCCAGATCGGTATCCTCAATACGCAGCACGAACTCACCGCCCTGGTTCTTTGCAAACAACCAGGAATAGAGTGCGGTACGGGCACCGCCGACATGCAAAAAGCCGGTCGGGCTGGGAGCAAAACGGGTTTTGACTTTCATCTTTAAGCCTTGTGTAGAGGGCCTTGGGCCAATTCGTTAAAAAAACCGTCGCATTTTAGCACCGACAATCACGGATGGGAAAACCATGACGCCATTGCGGGCTAAAGTAGGGGGTTAAATCTGTCGCCATTTGCATCTGTAGCCCGATATTTGAAGAGGATCGCAAAACAGAAGCCCCGTTTCCGATTTGCTATGCACAATGCTGGAGAGCTGCCTCCTCCGGTCGATACCCAAATAACGCTCACCACACTTCTCACGAACAAGGAAGAGACGATGCAGTTCCGTTCTATCCAGAATCGCATTCTAGTGATGGCCGGGATCGCCATGACCGCAGCCCTGGTCATCCTGATCCTGCTCAACCAATACTCCGGCCAACAGACCCAACAACTGACCATCAGCTCCAGCCGTGAAGCGCTGCAGCAGGAGGCATGGCAGAAGGTCAGCGCCAATGCCCGCGCCGAGGCGGCCACCATCACCCAGCTGCTGCAAAAAGGGCTCTCCTACACCCAGCAGATGGCCAGCGCCCTCGCCCTGCAACAACAGGGCAAACTACCGCTGGATCGCCAGCAGGCCACCGACCTGCTCAAGGCACAATTGGCGTTGGAGCCCCAGCTCTATGGCGCCTTTGCCGGCTTCGAGCCCAACGGTTTCGACGGTCAGGATGCCAGCTTTGCCGGTCAGACCGCGCTCGGTAGCGACAGCAAGGGGCGCTTTGTCCCCTATTTCTATCGCGACAAGGATCAAATCGGCACCGATCTGCTGCTCTCCATCGAAAAAACCGACCCGGACGAATTCGGCAATCCCGCCAACGACTACTACGCCTGCCCGAAACGGGAAGGACGGTCTTGTCTGATCGATCCCTTCAAGGTGGATATCAACGGTCAGCAGGTGCTGGTGAGCACTATCACCACCCCCATCATGGTGGATGGTCAGTTCAAGGGGATCGCCGCGCTGGATCTGGCGGTGGACTCCATCAGCCGTCAGGCACAGTCCCTCAACAGCAACATCTATGACGGCAAGGGGGAAACCCTGATCGTCAGCGCCGCCGGTGTCATCACAGGCACCAGCGGTGATGCCAGCCTGCTCGGCAGCAGCGCAAGTAAGGTGCTGGGCAACCAGTGGCAGCAGTACCTGAAACCGGAAGTTCAGCGTCAGGAGCTGGACGAGTCATTCCGTATTTCCGTCCCCATCATGGTGCCGGGAATGAGCCGCAACTGGGCCATCATCGTCACCCTGCCCTACAAGGTGGTACTGGCGGGGGCCGATCAGCTGGAGAGCCAGCTCAATGAGATGAACCGGGCCGCGGTGACCCAGCAGCTGGTCGGTGCCTTTATCGTACTGGTACTGGCGCTGGCCACCATGCTGGTGATTGCACGCAGCATCACAGGCCCCATCCGTCAGATGGTCAGCCTGGTGGATGACATCGCCGATGGTGAAGGGGATCTCACCAAACGCCTCACGACCCGCTCGGTGGATGAGCTGGGGGATCTCGCCAAGGGGATCAACCGCTTTATCGACAAGCTGCAAGGGTTGCTCGGGGATGTGCTCAAGACTGCCAGCGAGGTGAACCGCTACGCCGGTGACACCGATCGCATTGCCGGTCAGACCGACAACAATCTGCAGCATCATCAGGCCGAGATGGAGCAGATGCTGACCGCGGTACAGGAGATGTCCTACGTCAGTCAGGAGGTCGCCACCCACGCCAACAATACCGCCGACTCGGCTAAACAGGCGCAAAGCGCTGCCGATCAGGGCAAGGAGCGCTTCCAGCAGGTGATCCAGTCGATGCACAAGGTCGCGGCAGAAGCCGGTAAAGGGGCCGAAGTGGTGGAAGGGCTGGCTCACGACAGCGCCCAGATCACCAGCATCCTCACCGTCATTCAGGGAATTGCCGACCAGACCAACCTGCTGGCCCTCAACGCCGCCATCGAGGCTGCCCGGGCTGGCGAACAGGGCCGCGGCTTTGCGGTAGTCGCCGACGAGGTGCGCAAACTGGCGGGCAATACCCAGCAGGCGGTACAGAACACCCAGGAGTTGATCGAGAAGATCCGCCTCAGCTCCACCAATGCAGTCAACGCCATCAACCAGAGCCAGCAGCTGACCCATCAAGCGGTGGGCGAGGCGGATCTGGCGGAAGAGGCGCTCGGCAGCATCTACCAGGCCATCTCCACCATCAACGACATGACCTATCAGATCGCCTCCGCCGCCGAAGAGCAGAGCTCGGTCTCAGAAACCGTCTCCGGCAACCTGTCAAAAACCAACGCACTGGCCAACGACATTGCTCAGGATGCGACCGAAACGGCCAAAGCCAGTCAGGCATTGCGTCAGGCGGCCGACAAATTGCAGCAATTACTGGGTCAATTTCGTCTCAGCTGATAATTTTCCGCCTCAGGACTCTCCCCCTCGGGGGCGAGTCCGTTTACCATAGGCGACGAATTTGCCTGATGGCAGGCAATGTAGTGAGAGGTAAATGCCGTGCCCACCCCGGACCGTCGCCCACGAGGCCATAACAGACGAGCCCAGCAGCGTCGCCAAGACGAATCACAAGGCTCCCTGCTCCATCGCATCAATGCCGCGACCCTGTCCCTGCGCCAACGTTTTGGCCAAGGGATGAGCAACCTCGGCCAACGTCGCCAGGATGCCAAAGCAGGCAAATTCAAGCTGTCCAGCCCGCTGCCGCGTAAAAACACCATAGGTCTGCTGATCCTGATCCCGCTCTGGTTGCTGGTGCTGGCCTGGGAGCCGGCACCATCCGCCCCCAAAGCCGCCCCTTCCGGCTCGCTGGAAGTGCCGCTGGCCGTGCCTGCTCAAGCTCTAACTGTCGGTAATGGCGCGGCAGGTAGTGCCCCCGCGGCAGCCAAGCCGGTCGAAGAGAAGGTCAACGGTACCTGGCTGCAACACGATGTGCAGGCGGGTGAGACCCTCTACTCCATCTGGCGCAAATTCGAGTTGCCGGGTGCCGAGCTGAGCCGCCTGATCGCCATCGAGGGGCCGGATCGCCCCCTGACCCGCCTGCAATCGGGCCGCTCTATCTTCATCCTGGTGGACGACACCCGCCGCATCCAGCGGGTGGAGATCCGCTCCTACGGTCAGGCGGTTTACCGCTACGACCGGCAGGGCGAAGGGTTCGCCCTCAAGGAATAACAAAAACGGGAGGCGCTGGCCTCCCGTTTTTTTCAGTCAAATCTCTACAAATAAGCTACTGACTTCACAATATTTTTAGCTTGTTCAAAAAACGAAAGGGGTCAAATTGACAAGGATCGGCGCTAACGTACAATCGTTTGTGCTTTAGACAGGGATTGTTCTGCGTGCTACTGGGACAAAGAGACGTGGTCAGTCATGAGCCAACCCCTGCTTGCAAGGCAAATGCAGCCCAGCACGGGCTTAGTTTCATTTTGTTATTGATAGGATTTAGCACATGTCTGACATTCGCACCGGCCAGGTAAAATGGTTCAACGAAACCAAGGGTTTTGGCTTTATTGAACAATCCCAGGGTCCGGACGTATTCGTTCACTTCTCCTCCATCCAGAGCACCGGTTTCAAAACCCTGGCTGAAGGTCAAAAAGTCCAGTTCACTGTGACCCAGGGCAAAAAAGGCCCTCAGGCTGAGAACGTTACTCTGGTTTAAGCCCGCGCCAGTGAATCATGCAGGAGGAGCCAAGGCCCCTCCTCTTTTTTGCCCGCAATTCTCGCCTCCTACCACCTGTTACAACCGCTTGCCTCGTACAATCCGCACCATGAGCCCACATCCCCTTCCTGTTAGCAGGAGGTGGTAGAGACGCACCTAGTAAACGCCAGATACGACAAAGCATCGCAGCGCGATGTGAGGGGCAATTCAGAGGGATTATGAAGACTTCGAAGAGAGATTGGAGCGGGAAACGAGACTCGAACTCGCGACCCCGACCTTGGCAAGGTCGTGCTCTACCAACTGAGCTATTCCCGCAACTACCTTAAAACAGGCCGTACAGCATTTGGTTGCTTGCGCTACTGTACGGGAGCCGAATTATAAGAGCAGTCATTCCAATTGCAAGGGCTTTTTTGTCTGGTTGCGCGCGTTCGCTCAAAAGCTGGCCGAACTGTCGATTTTAGCAGCCAGCGCATGACAAACCCTTGCCGGGGAATCAGATCTTGAAGACGTGGCTGCGATAGAACTGCAGCTCGGCGATGGATTCGCGGATGTCGTCCAGCGCCTGGTGGGTGCCGCTCTTCTTGAACTGATCCAGCAACTCCGGCTGCCAGCGGCGTACCAGCTCCTTGATGGTGCTGACGTCGACGTTGCGGTAGTGGAAGAAGGCTTCCAGATCAGCCATGTGCTTGACCATGAAGCGGCGATCCTGACCGATGCTGTTGCCGCACAGCGGGCTGGTGCGCTCCGGCACCCACTGGCGAATGAACGCGAGGGTCTCGGCAACGGCTTTCGCCTCGTCATGCTGGCTCGCCTTGACCCGGGCCACCAGACCACTGTTGGTATGGGTGTTGACGTTCCACTCGTCCATCTTGGCCAGCTCTTCGTCGCTCTGGTGAATGGCGATGACCGGCCCTTCGGCCAGCACGTTCAGGTCCTTGTCGGTGACGATGGTGGCAATCTCCAGTACCACGTTCTCTTCGGGGTCGAGACCCGTCATCTCCATGTCGATCCATACCAGGTTCTGCGCGCTGACTGTCATGATTACTCTCTCTGTTGGGAGGAATGGCGGAATTTTGCCAATTTGCATGTATCATACTGGCTTTGGATCTGTTCATAAACTGGCGAATCGAGTGGCAAAGAAAGCAAAACTCAATCTGGGTCAACAAAGACGCGTCCAGGCCAACCGCGAGCGTCGGCTGCAAAAAGAGCACACCACAGAGGTGGATGACACCCTGTTTGGCCCGGCCATCGAAGGGGTGGTGATCAGCCGTTTCGGTCAACACGCGGACGTGGAAGCGAGCGATGGCACCATCCACCGCAGCAACCTGCGGCGCAGCAGCATCAGCAGTCTGGTCTGTGGCGACAAGGTGGTGTGGCGTCCCGGCCTCAATGCCGCGACAGCGGGCGTCATCGAGGCGGTGCATCCGCGCCACTCGGTACTGACCCGGCCGGACTTCTACGACGGGGTCAAACCCATCGCCGCCAACATCGACCAGATCATCATCGTCTCGGCGGTGATGCCCGAGTTCTCCACCAACATCGTCGACCGCTATCTGGTGGCCGCCGAGGATGTGGAGATCCGCCCCCTCATCGTGCTGAACAAGGTCGACATGCTCGATGATGCCGCCAGAGCGCGCATCGAGAGCCAGCTCGAAACCTATCGCAAACTCAATTACGAAGTGCTGCTGGTGAGCTGCGAGAGCGGCGAAGGGCTCGATGAGCTGAAAGCCGCACTGACCGACAAGATCAGCATCTTCGTCGGCCAGTCCGGGGTCGGCAAGTCGTCCCTCACCAATGCCCTGATGCCGGGGCTGGATGTGCTCACCGGCGAGATCTCCGAGAACTCGGGGCTCGGCCAGCACACCACCACCACGGCGCGGCTCTACCACTTCCCGAGCGGTGGCGATCTCATCGACTCCCCCGGGATCCGCGAGTTCGCCCTCTGGCATCTGGAGGCCGACCGCATCACCTGGTGCTTCGTCGAATTCCGCGACTATCTGGGTGGCTGCAAGTTCCGCGACTGTACCCACAAGGACGATCCCGGCTGTGCCCTGCGCGCCGCGGTCGACGCGGGCGCCATCAGCGCTGATCGCTTCCACAACTATCACCGCATCCTGGAAACCATGCAGGAAGCCCGTCACGGTCGCCAACAGGCGCGCCTGTGACCCTAATAAACCTACGTTGATGATGAACATGAGCATTACTGACAACCTGAAAATTGCCGGTCAATACTGTCTGCCCAAGCACGCCCTCTCCCGTCTGATCGGCAAATTTGCCGCTGCCGAAGCGGGCAACATCACCACCAAAGTGATCGAGGCTTTTATCAAGCAGTACAAGGTCGACATGAGCGAGGCGCTGCACGAGAGCCCGGCCCACTACAAGAGCTTCAACGAGTTCTTCACCCGCGAGCTCAAGCCCGGTATCCGCCCCGTGGTAGAAGATGCCATGACTCTGGCGCTGCCGGTGGATGGTACCGTCAGCCAGCTCGGCCCCATCCAGCAGGGTCGCATCATTCAGGCCAAGGGCCACGACTACAGCGCCCGCGAGCTGCTGGGCGGTTATGAGGATCTGGTGGCACCGTTCAAGGATGGCGACTTCGCCACCATCTACCTGGCGCCCAAGGATTATCACCGCATCCACATGCCGCTGGACGGCGTACTGGAGAGCATGGTGTTCGTGCCGGGGGATCTCTTCTCCGTCAACCCGCTCACCGCCGAGAACGTGCCGAATCTGTTTGCCCGCAACGAGCGGGTGGTCGCCACCTTCCGCACCCCGCACGGCCCCATGGCGCTGGTGCTGGTCGGTGCCACTATCGTGGCCAGCATCGAGACCATCTGGGCCGGCAACATTGCGCCGACCAAAGAGAAGAAGGTGGTGCGCTGGGACTACACCGGCGACGAGGCCATTACCCTGCAAAAAGGTGCCGAGATGGGGCTGTTCAAACTGGGCAGTACCGTCGTCTGCCTCTTTGGCCCGGGCATGCTGGCCGGTTTCGAGCCCCATCTGGCCAACGGGGTCACCACCCGCATGGGTCAGCCCTTTGCCAAGCTGGCGGAGCAGGCATGAGCGAGCAACCGAACGCCTCGCAGAAGAACAACCCGCTGCATGGGCTGACGCTGGAAGCCATCGTCACCGCGCTGGTCGAACACTACGGCTGGGAAGAGCTGGGGCAGCAGATCAATATCCGCTGCTTCACCCATGAGCCCAGCGTCAAATCCAGCCTGAAGTTCTTGCGCAAGACCCCCTGGGCTCGGGAGAAGGTCGAAAGCCTCTACCTCTACGTCCAGCGCAAGCAAGCCAAATCGAAGAAGGAAGGGCAAGATGGCCTTTAAGATTACGTACACCTATAAAAAACAGGCCAAAGAGCTCGGCTATGCCAACGACAAGTTCCGCAGCATCTACGACGCCATCGCCGCAGCCGAAGGGCTGGATCTCTCCAGCTTCCACGCCATGGAGGCTCAGCTGGCTCAGGTGTGCCGGCGCGACAAGAAGAGCGTGAAGGATTACCGGGAGAACTACTTCAAGGAGCTGGGGTTCTCCAACATCGTCATCGAACGGGACAATCTCGAAGAGGATCAGGAGTAACCATGCGAACCTTGACTCTGATGGCCGCCTCTTTGCTGCTGGCGGCATGCAGTACACCGGAACAACATCTGGTTGGCAGCGATCGCGACAGCCACGGCTGCATCGGCAGTGCGGGCTATCAGTGGTCAGCGCTGACCGGCAAATGCGTGCGCCTGTTCGAGCAGGGCATCCGGCTCAATCCGACCGATGCCAGCCAGACCAGCAGTGCGTTCGTGCTGTTCAACACCGATCAGAGCAAGGCCGAGCTCACCCTGCCCACTGGCGAGCAGCACCAGCTTGCCCGTCAGGGCATGGAAGGCAACTGGTCGTGGCAGGGTAGCGGCTACACCCTCTTCCCCTGGAAGGGCTATGTGCTCAAATCCGGTGACAAGGTGCTCTATCAGGGGGAGTAACCCGAACGCCTGATATCTTCCCGATATCCGCCAAATAAAATGCCGACCCAAGTGGTCGGCATTTTTGTATGTGAAACAGACTGTTATCAGGCGCGGCTAAGGTAATCGGCCTGCCCCACCCACTTGTAGCTGGTGAGCTCGGTCAGCCCCATGGGGCCACGAGCGTGCAGCATCTGGGTCGAGACCGCCACCTCGGCCCCCAGCCCAAACTGGCCACCATCGGTGAAACGGGTCGAGGCGTTGACGTAGACAGCCGCCGAACCGGCCCCGTTGACGAAACGCTCGGCGTTGGCCAGATCGTTGGTCAGGATGGCATCGGAGTGGCCGGCGTTGTGCTCGCGCATATGGGCCAGCGCCTCGTTCACATCCGCCACCAGCTTGACCCCCAGGGTCAGCCCCAGCCACTCGGTATCGAAATCCTCCGGCCCCGCCTCGCACAGGTTGTCGGCACCCGCCAGCAGCGTCATGGCGTTGGCCGCGGCCACCAGCGTCACCTTGCGCTCGTTCATCAGCGTCACCAGTTGCGGCAGGAAGGTGGCTGCCACCTTCTCGTGTACCAGCAGGGTATCGAGGGCGTTGCAGGCGGAGGGGCGCTGCACCTTGGCGTTGTCGATGACCGCCAGAGAGCGCACCAGATCTGCACTCTCGTCGACGAAAATATGGCTGATACCGAACCCGCCGATGATGACCGGGATGGAGCTGTTCTCCTTGCACATCTTGTGCAGGCCGGCGCCACCGCGGGGGATGATCATGTCTACATAGCGGTCGAGGCGCAGCAGCTCGCCGACCAGCGCCCGATCCGGGTTGTCGATGTACTGCACAGCCGCCTCGGGCAGACCGGAGGCCGCCAAGGCATGCTGGATCACCCGCACCAGTTCCAGATTGGAGTGGAAGGTCTCGCGCCCGCCGCGCAGTATGCTGGCGTTACCGGTCTTGAGGCAGAGGCTGGCGATGTCGATGGTGACGTTGGGGCGCGCCTCGTAGATGACGCCGATAACCCCGATGGGCACCCGACGACGGGAGAGACGCAGGCCATTTTCCAGCACCCGGCTATCCATTTCGGCGCCGACCGGATCGTCCAGCGTGATCACCTTGCGCACATCTGCCACGATACCGGCTAGCCGGGCCGGATTGAGCAGCAGGCGATCCAGCATCGCCTCTGACAAGCCCGCCTCACGGCCGGCGGCGATATCTTTCGCGTTGGCGGCGAGGACCTGCTCACTGCGCGCCTCCAGCTCGTCGGCGATGGCGGCCAGTGCCCGATTCTTCTGCGCCGTGCTGATGGTAGCCAGCTGATAGGCGGCTTCTCGGGCCGCCTGCCCCATTTTCTCCAGACTCATCTCATTTCCCTTTGTTCATGCTGTGCCGCCCTGATTAGAGCAGCACCATATCGTCTCGATGGATGGCTACTGAACCATATCCATAGCCCAGTACCTGCTCAATCTGATCCGAGTGGACGCCGCGCAGTTTATCCAGCTCCAGATGGTCGTAACGGCAGATACCGCGCGCCAACTCGGCGCCTTTGGGATCAAGAATACGCACCACATCGCCCCGAATGAAATCGCCCTTGACTGCCACAATCCCCTTGGGCAGCAAGCTGGAGCCTTTCTCCTTCATGGCGGCCACTGCGCCCGGATCCACATGCACTTCGCCGTGAGGAGGTGGGCCTGCCAGGATCCAGCTCTTGCGTCCTTCCAGCGGGGACGCCAGCGCGGGAAACAGGGTGCCAATCCGCTCACCCTTGGCAAGACGGCCAATCACCTCCGGCATCTGGCCGGTCGCGATCACCACGTTGACACCAGCTCGACGGGCCACATCGGCGGCCTGCAGCTTGGTAGCCATGCCGCCGGTGCCAAGGCCGCTGACACTGTCACCCGCCAGCGATCGCAAGGTATCGTCGATGGTCTGCACCTCTTCAATAAGCTGGGCATCGGGATTGGTGCGCGGATCGGCGGTAAAGAGCCCCTTCTGGTCTGTCAGCAGGATCAGCAGATCCGCATCCGCTAGAATGGCGGCCCGTGCGGAGAGGTTGTCGTTGTCGCCGACCTTGATCTCGGCGGTCGCCACCGCATCGTTTTCGTTGATGACCGGAATAATGCGGTGATCGAGCAAGGTGCGCATGGTGTCGCGGGCGTTGAGGTAGCGCTCCCGATCTTCCAGATCGGCGCGGGTCAGCAGCATCTGGCCGATATGCAGACCGTAGAGGTTGAACAGATCCTGCCATACCCGAATAAGCTGGGTCTGACCAACCGCCGCCAGCATCTGCTTGTTGGGCAGGGTTGGCGCCAGTGGCGGGTGACCCAGATGTTCACGCCCGGCGGCGATAGCCCCTGATGTGACGACCACGACCCTGTGGCCGTGACGGTGCAAGGCCGCACACTGTCTGACCAGCTCGACCATATGGGCACGATTGAGCTGGGAAGACCCCCCTGTGAGCACGCTGGTGCCCAACTTGACGACTATGGTTCTGTTTTCCATGGGAGCATAAAGGCTAAAAAATAAGGAATATCTTTATACCCACGGCCATGGGGCCCTGCAAGGCAATTCCATAAAGGGTGATGAAAGGATGGGGCAAGAGTCTCCCTGCGAGCTCGTCACAACCTCTCGCAGGGCATCAGAGGCTCAGGCAGCCGTTACACTCAACTCGTTGGTCACCTGTTCGGCAGGCACTAGCTGACACTCGAGCGAGGCCAGTTTGTCACTGATCAATTTGTAGAAACGGTTGAGGGTCCGTTCCACCTCGACCTGGTGCTTCTTGGGGATCGGCTTGTCGAGCCACTCGCCATCGGCATTGTACAATCCGAACTGGTAATGGTAGCGGAACAGATGATCCTCCTGCTCCAGCACCAGCCACCAACCCCAGAACTCCCGCTTGTCTGGCGCCGGTTTGGCACTGACACAAACGGAAAGACTGTCGAAACGGTAACGCCCCTCTTCACAGAGATCCTCACGCAAATAGGGGCCAATGGCAGCAAACTGTCTCAGCAGTCGCTTGTAGGTCACTCTTTCAGACATGTTAACCTCCCTGTTAAACAAGCCGCGCCACCTCGGGATGGCGTCAGTCCTTCAGCGCATCAGATACATAGATGCTGTTTCAGCCACTCGACGATTTCGTCCAGCGCCTTGTCATACACCTCAAGCAAGGGCTGCTTGTCGAAGACGATGGCCTTGCCGTTACGACTGGCCGCCGCCAATGCCCGTACATCCTGCTCGGGACAGATGAAATCTCGTTTGTGTCCAATACTCAATATCGGCACAGAGGTGCGAGTCCCCAGTAATCCCTGCGTTTTCAGTGAAAATACCTGACACTTGGTACGCATGGTATCCCAATGAGCCGCATCAGCGCCCAACCGGTTGGCCAGGCTGTCCCGCATCATGCGCGGGCACTTGGCAAACAACTCCTGATTGGTAAACACCTGATTGACCCCGGCCCCGACACAGACCACGGTTTTGAGCTTGAATGGCTCGATAAAGGCCAGACGTGCCGCCACATTGCCTGCCAATCGCATACCGACCATAGCGATACGCTGATGATCGACCCAGGCCACTTCGGAGAGATAGTGCAGCACAGCCTGATGAAGGCGGCTGGTATCCTGTACCAATGGCCAATGCTCGGCATAGCCGATGCCCGGCATGTCGAGGGAGAGCATACCGATGCCGTTGGGCTCGAGTCGCTTGAGATAGAAGTTGAGGAAATCGAGCTGCAGAGAGTCGATCCCCCCGCTGATGATCACCAGAGGCACCGGTTTGTCGGTGGTCGGCAGGTGGAGATAACCCTGAATATGCTTGCCGCGAAAGGGCACCTGGATCTCTTTGAGCGGCACCTTGAACAACCGGCCCGCCTCGCGATAGGCCATATTGCCAAGCAGCTGGGCCTGATCCGCCAGTTCATCATCCTTGAGATGGGGGTAGCTGGCGATGGAATAGTAGCGCACCGCCTTGAGCAGCTGTTTCAAGGCGCCAGCTGCATCCCCCTGCTCACGCAGTTCGCGCCCAAGCTTGAAGTAGTTACCAGCCACCTGGCTCCACTCATAGATCCAGTTGCCAGGCACATAGCCCTTGATGGTATCGAGATAGCAGTAATGGGTGCGTTCACCGGTCGCCATGGCGATGCGGGCCAGAGTCTGCTCAACCTCGACCGGGTCGGCCCCCTGCCAGGCCCAGGAGGGGCGGCGCAGCAGGCGATACCAGCTCTTTGACATGGAGCCGTCGATAAACATCTCGTCTGACTCTGCTTCGGCAATGTCCGCCGGGCTGGAGTTGGAGATCTCGGAAGTTTCCAGCACCTTCTTGACCCGGGTAAACAGCTTTTCGGTCAGATTGAGGTCGTCGTTCAAGTCCAAGATTGTGTCCCATTCATATCAGGCAATAGCTCATCTTAACCACTTTTACTGCCCATCAGCCACCCTGCAACAGATTGATACACAAAAAAAACAGGGGCTCCATCAAGGAGCCCTGTGAAACCATTCTTGCCGCGTGCGGCCAATTGACGCTCTGAACGTCACATCCCGATCCCGTTACTTTTCGTCGCAGATCGGTGTGGCGAACTCCAGCGCCATATCCCACGGCTGTTCAATCCAGGTATCCTGCGGGATTGCCACTTCGAAATCGTCCAGCAGCGCTTCGCCCATCGGCTTGGCGAAGATCGCGATGAACTTGGCTTTCGGGTAGAGCTCGCGGATCGCCTTGGCGGTAGTGCCGGTGTCTACCAGATCTTCCACCACCAGCCAGCCTTCGCCGTCACCGGCGGTGGTGGCAGCTTTAACGACTACCAACTCGCGCTGGCTGTCGTGGTCATAGCTGGAGATGCAGAGGGTTTCCACATTACGAATGCCAAGTTCACGGGCCATCAGGGCTGCGGGCACCAGACCACCACGGCTGACCGCGATGATACCTTTCCACTGGCTGACAGGCAGCTGACGACGGGCCAGACGGCGAGCTTCACGTTGCAGGTTGTCCCACGACACATAGAATTTTTTAGGCATAGTAATGAACTCAACAGCTTGTAGTTAAAACAAAGGGTTATGGCGCAACGGTACGCCGTGTTATGCAATGCTTACGTAATTCTGCCGCCACTTTGCCGCCATTTTCTACCTATGAGTGAGGGCTGGCCAGAGGGTTTAATCTGACCGCGTCATCAAGGTGATCGGGGGCAAAGTGTGCGTATCTCATGGTCATCGTGATGCTGCTGTGACCGAGGATGCGCTGTAGGACAAGGATATTACCACCGTTCATCATGAAATGGCTCGCAAACGTATGCCGTAATACGTGAGAAAGTTGCCCTTCGGGCAGTTTTACCCCTGAATTTTCGGCGGCGTATTCGAATGCGTCATAGCATGGGGGGAACAGCTTGCCCTCATAGAGGCCCCGCTTGGGGATGAGTTCATAGAGTTCTGGCGAGATAGGGACCGAGCGATTGCGCTTGCTCTTGGTCTGGGTGAAGGTCAGCCGATATTTACTCACCTGGGATCGGGTCAACCCCTGCACCTCAGACCAGCGGGCGCCGGTGGCCAGACAGAGCTTGACCACTGTGGTCAAGGCCGAAACGCGGGACTTTGCACAGCTGGCCAGCAGCAGGTCGATCTCGGCCGCCGTCAGGAAAGACATTTCATTCTCTTGTGTCTTCACCTTGCGCAGCCCGGTCAGCGGGTGGGGGTTGACCCACTCTCCCAACCGGATCAGCTCGCCGAACACCGCATTGAGCAGCCGCTGCTCATCGTTGACCGTCTTTGGCCCTGCCGCCCTGTCTCTGCATCGCCCAGGAAAGATGATGGCCCCAGTGAGCCGCCCCTCGCGGTAGGCGGCAAAATGGCTCTTGTTGAAATCTACGGCGTAGGGGTCACCCATCGCACCGGCCATCAGGTCGAGCTTGCGCCTGACCTGCTCCCCAGCGACCAGCGTCTGGCCGTGCAGGCGGTGCCATTGCTCGATGATGTCGGATAACCGGCGCTTATCTTCGGTCACCTTGTTGGCCGTCAGCCAGGGATTGCTGTTGCTCTCTTCGAGTAGCCACTTCTCCCACACCTGCGCCTCACCTTTGGTGGCGAACCGCTTGCGCTTGCGGGGGCCGTCTCGGCCTTGGGGATAGACTTCGGCAAGCCAGGGGCGCGGCTTGCCGTCATCGAGTTTGCGGACTGTCATTCAGAAATGATGCTCAGAATGTTGCCGTCGAGATCGACCTGCGCCACAACGGTATTTTTTACCACGCCACCAAATCCATTTTTGCCACGGAAGGTAGTGGAAACGATGAGCGAATCACCGAGATCCCGATAGGTGGTCTCAACATGCTCATAGCTGTCGGGGTCATTCATACTTTTCTTTATCGCCCGCTCAAGGGTGCGATGCGATCCATCCCAAGCACTAAACTGTGATTCGAGTTTTTTAATTCTTGCTTCAATGACAGCTTTCTTGGCTGACACCTTATCAATCTCGGCCTGCTTGTCCTGCTTTGATTCATACGGGTATACAGCAACGTAATCAAGGCTTGGGTTGGGTAGGTGAATATCATCTGGCTTAACGCCATATTTCTTGGCAAGGAATGCCTTGAGTTTTTCCTCATTCAAGTCGCCATTCTTATTTAAATAACGGCTACGATTTTTAACCCAATCACGGTAAACGCCCCATTCTTTTTCGGTGACAGTTACATTGGATGCGGATAAATCCCAGACAATTCCATTGCAGTCTTTCCCTGAGAAGTTACATGCATCAGAAAAATAGGTGGCCTTAGCTAAATTGCTGCCCTTGCCTGCAAACAACTTGTCATGCTCGACAAATACGTTGACAACAGGGATGCCTGTTTTATCAAATATATCGCTCGCAGCCTTACGAGCTGTGGCCGCCCTATCTCCTTTTGTTTCGGCTGTTGGCGCTGCCACGAAGAATGTTTCCTTTCTGGCTTTTGACTTCATATCGCCAGATATAATTGTATAAGGCTTTGCCTCGCCTATTTCTCTTGGCTTAACCTCTTCTACTTTGCTAGATGCGGCTTTTGACTCTGTTGGTTTTTCATCGCCACCAGTACATGATTTTATTACGAATACAATGACGATTAACCCTATGACTCCAAGGATGTAATCCTTTGCAGTAACAGCAGGGTTTTTAATGCCGCAGTGTGGACATACTTTTGCAGAGTTGCTTACTTCTTTCTTGCATTCCTTGCACTTCACCAAGGCCATTTTTTTATCCCTCTTGATTTTTTATTGTGAAAAAGGGGCTTTTGGCCCCTGATGATTAGAATTTTTTACCTGCCCATGCCACACGGCCAACGATATGCACATCGGCACGCTGCTCTTTGGTGACCACTTGGGTTTCATAGCCGGGATTGTCGGAAATCACCTTGATGCCGCCGAGCACATCGAATTGCAGCCGCTTGACCAGCAGGCTGTCACCGATGCGCAGCACATAGAGTCCATCGCGCAGCGCGTCACCGTTGCACAGGTTCACCAGGATGATGTCGTTGTTGCTGATGGTGGGCTCCATGCTGTCGCCCTTGGCGCGGATCACGGCCAGCCGTTCGGGGGATAGACCCTCTTTCTTGAGCCATTCGGTGCGGAAGGCCATCGGGTCGGTTTTCAACTCTTCGGAAACCGTCGCCCCGAAACCGGCAGAGGCAAACACCTGATAGCAATCGACCAGCGTGTAGTCCTGCATCTTGCTGTTGTAAGTAGAGGTGGATTCCTCGGCAACCACTGTGTCATCAGCAGGGCCGACTCTCACATAAGACGGGACTTCTGGCAGCACGGAAATCTGCTCAGGTTGTTCACCAAGTCCAAGGCAAAGCCACAAGAACAATCGAGGCTCATGGCCACAGATTTGAGATACCAAGCCAACTGACGGCATCGTCTCGCCAGTTACGTACTTACGAAGCACGGCGTCACTCACGCCAACACGCCGCCCAAACGACTTATAGCTCTCTCTGCCTATCAGAGCTTCCATTCGCTTCGCAAACCCCTTCATATCAAATGCAGTGCCGTTAAGAATCTCCATTTTTTGAAAGCCTCAGGTTGTTTTGAGATCTACCGGTTGCGCCGTGTTGCGCAATGGTATATCTTCACCCTCAAGTCCCATTGAAACCTAAAGATCGCAACTCAGGGGTTTCAATGCTCGAATAGTGAAGAAATGGACGCATAAGGACGCAGTATGACGCAACAAGGCATGAAAAAACAGCCCAAAGGGGCTGCCGTAAAACCGATAGGTGACACTTATCACCAGACTGGCGAACCGCTGGAAGTCGTGCTGCGCGAGCTGGCAGCCATCAAGCAGAGCCTTGCGCTCTCCCAACTGCCAGCTATTCCGCTGGAAGCCTTCCTCAACATGCTGCGCGATGACTTCAATATCGATCTGCCGGTGCGTACCGCTCAGGCGATGATTGCTGATGGCCGCATCCCGCAGATGCCGAAACTGCGACCCACCGACAAACCGTGGGTCAACCTGGTGCGCTGGCGTGAGATGGCTAAAGAGCCATCCAACTATCTGCATATGGCACATGAAAACTCCCGTCACCGCATAGCCAAACCTGCGACCTCTAAGGCAAAACAGCGCGTTGCCGCTTGACCTAAAGGTAGCAATTGAGCGCAGGGGGTTAAAGTGTCTACCAATAAGGCTAGCCTACACACCGGATTTGCAAGCGCCTGCGACCGATTTAAAGCAGCGCACGACCTTGAGGCCATTGCACACGCGATCGGCATGAGCGGCCATGTGCTGCGCAACAAGTTCAATTCGGCGCAAGAGCGGCACAAGTTGACCGCGACCGACCTTATCGACATCTACCGCGTCACCGGTGATGACACACTGTTTGATGGCCTGCTGTTTGATTGCCAGCTCACCGCCGTTCGCCTGCCCTCTTCCGATGCGGAGATCCAGCCAGAGGCCCGCGCCCAGCAGGCGCTCAATGCTGGCGCCAGCATCCTTGGCGTCACGGCTCAGGCTACCCAAGTGCTCACCGCTGGTCGAGTCACCAAACACCATCGCAATGCCATCTTGACCGGATTGATGGCGGGCATCGAGCACATGGTGCTGCTCGCCACCGAAGTCGAAAACAAATTCAACTCAATCCCCACCATCGCCTGTGCAGCTGACATCGCTCGCGCAGCTATGGGCGCATAGGAGAACACCGATGATTTTGAAATGCCCCCACTGCCATAGCCGCATGACCAGCCGCACCGCCCGCCAAATGAGCCCGCTATCGGTCGAGTCATACCAGCGTTGCACCAATTTCGAGTGCGGTTTCCGCTGCAAGGTGTTGGCTGAGATCGTGGCAGAACTGAAACCAGCAGAACTGCGCAACCCTGCTGTGGTACTGCCTGTCGTTCACATCAATAAGGAAACGGAGCCATCACCAGCGCCGGCATTCAAGGCGGTGGAGATACTCCGCAACAAGGCACAGGAGATTGCCCAATGAAACTACGCGCCGAGCAGCCGGGGCTGATCCCCCTGCCGTTCCTGCTGATGACCCGCGCCACCGTCGTGAGCGATTGCGACGAGCCAGTGATGCGCAACACCACCCGCTTTGATGGCAGCTATCTGGAAGACCAC
Organism: Aeromonas sp. 601027; assembly: GCF_049174455.1. Lineage (NCBI taxonomy): Bacteria > Pseudomonadati > Pseudomonadota > Gammaproteobacteria > Aeromonadales > Aeromonadaceae > Aeromonas > Aeromonas sp. 601027. The sequence continues at coordinate 71,246 of NZ_JAAKTN010000007.1, forward strand.
AAGGGACGCCGCGGCGCCCTGCGCTTTCAGCCGCGCCAGCAACCCCGCCCGCACTGGCTGACCCAGCTGCTGCAGGCATAACCGGAGGGCCACCCCATGAACGCAACAGCAAAGGTAATTCCGCTCGTTCAACAGCCAAGCGCCGCAGAGGCAGCACTGGCAGAAATGCGCGCCCGCTTCGGCCGCAATGGGGCGGCCAGCCGCTGGTCACGCCTGCCGACTCGGGCCCGCGCCGTCATCTGTTATGCCGCGGGGATCTCTCCGTCGGCAGCAACGCAGGAGCTGGGCCAGTTCGAGTTTGACCAACAAGAGGCGATCCGGCTCGCACTGGGCGACCTGCTCGCCACCCTGCGGGAGTTTGACGGCTCGGTGCTGCACCGCCGCGAGTGGCACCGCACCGCCCGCCACATTGATGGGCCGACCCGCAGCGAGCTGGAACAGGCAGAGCTTGAGAATAAGCGCCGGGCAGAGCTGAACGCTCAAGCCAGCGAATTGGAAAACCGCTTGGCAGTTGCAAGAAAAGTGGTCGGAAACGGCCAATAAAAAACCCCGCTATCGGTGTTGGCGCACCAGCGGGGCTTTCAATCAATCAACGAGGTAAACCTCATGAACAATCTTACAGCAGAACAGGCGATCCGCAAAGTCGCGAACAGCCTCATTAATACCCACCGCCCCCAATTGGGCGCCTGCCATAGCACCGCCGTCGAGGCGAGCCTTGAGGCACTGGCCGAACTGGCCGACGAGTTGAGCCTGCTCGACATCTATGCCGAGCTGACCAAGCGCCTCGAGATCCTGCGCGGTGGCTGCCGTCCGCACATCATCGGCGTGGATCTGGCGGTGCCTGTCCATGACGTCACCGTGATATTCCTGCCGCCCTTCGCTCATGAGTTGCAAGGGGGTGCCAAGTGATTAGCCCTCTGAAAGTAATCAGCATCAGCTTCTTTGTGCTCTGCCAAGACTGCCTGCGCATTGCCATCTACGCCAAAGAAAAGCACTGCGAGCAGGAGTTCTGCCAGTGCGGCGGCCAATGGTGCGGATGCGCGGACTGCAACGACACCGCCACGCAACTGCTGCGAGGCAATCGAGATTACAACTCGCTGGGCCTGCAAGTACCTATCGCCAACTGGTCACCGGTCACCGGAATCGAAATGAAAGGAGTAGCAGCATGAGCAAAACCATCATGACCCTCGCCTGCCTGAAACAGTGGATTGCCGAGAACGAGGCGCGACTGGTGCCAACTGCCCCGCTCTGCTGCTGCGGAGAACTGGGGATCTCCATCCGTGTCGAGGCTGGCCATGTTGCCATCGACGAGCCGGATTTCAGCGACATGGAAGGGGGTGCCCTGTGACTCAAGACCTGTTTGAACTGGAGCCGCCCGTTGACGAGCTGGGCAACTGCGAAGCAGGCCCGGCACATCTGCAGGCCCCTGCACCTGTCAGCCAGCTGACCAAGCACTGGGAAGTTGCCCAGGGCGAATTCATCGGCGCCGGCAGCGATGCCAAGCGCAACCGCAATATCACCCAAGAGTTGCTGGCACTGGGCGCCATCCGCGCCGTGTACTGGCTGGCCGTCGGCAGTGCCGAGCTGGCACTGGCAAAAGAGATCGCCGAGTGGTGGGCCGAATGCGAACCACTCCACGGACTGGGGGAGACTATCAAATGAGCCATCAACAGCTGATCGACGTCTGGGTAAACCGGATGCTGAACGCCAGCAACGAACTGCGTGACCTGCAACGTGACCTGCTCGACCTGCGCAAAGACGGCCCGCACGGCCAGCGCACTCCGGCAAAAACCCATCTGACCCTGTGCCGTCTGGTCCGCCGTTCGGTTAAGGCAGCATCCAGCAAAATCCGCTCTCTCCACATCGGAGGCGCCATCTAATGACTCACCAAAAAACAGCCGGGCATGCCCCGGCTTTGGGCGTCGTGCGCCCTGCATTCCGCATCGACACCACCGGTCAGGTCACGCTGGAGCCCTGCACCCATTGCGGCCAGATGGCTGTCTGCCTGCCGGTGATGGGGCGCCAGGGCATCCGCACCTATCCATATTGCGTAGAGAAATGCTGGCCTGCTGCCTTCAATGGTTCGCAGCAAACCACCAATAACCGCGCCGTGTGCGACTGCTGCGGGGAGTTTACTGTTGTTCACCCCGTGCGGCTGGCCACTGGTCTGACAAAGCTCAACTATTGCGCAATGTGCCATTCTCCTGCGCTGCGCACCATGCGCGACGTGCCGCACTGCATCTTCTGCAAAGACAGACTGCGCCCGTACCAATATGAGCGCGGTGTCTGCGGGGAGTGCTGGTAATGGCCGAGCCGATGATTCGTCACCTGGGCGGGGTCACCCTGCCGCCAAATCTGCTGGCTGCCGAGCATCAGCAGCACATGGCATGGGCAGATCACCGCCTGAGCCTCGTTGAGCAACACGTTGCCAAGCCATTGGCAAAAACCTATCTGGCCCGCTATGCCACCAAGCCGTGCCGTGCGGCGATCTGGCTGCGCAATATGAGCGCGGCTTGCCAGCAGGCTGCCGAGCGATTCCCTGTGCCGCCGCATGAGCTGCGCAACGAGCTGCGCCGGGACATGATTGCCGCCGAATGGTCGGGCCGCTGCCAGACCATTCTGGCCGATATGACGGCAAACGGCGCTGTGCGCGCTGCCGATCTGCTGGAGGCATTGGCAGGCCAAGCCAAGGCATGGCACTTCTGCCCGCCCCTGCCGATCGACCCGATTGCCAATCATATAAAACTGCTGGGCCGCGAGCTGGCCGAGGGAGAGCGCGCAGCGCTGGCGCCCTTCGTGACCAAGTTTGAAGGCAATGCCGCCTCCATCATGATCCGACTGCTGGATGAGCAGTGGTGGCGCCGACGCATCAACAGGGCGTGGGATGTCTACTGCGAGCTGATCGCAATATTCACTGGGCAGGTACGTAAAGGGGTTAGCCCCTACGCCAGCCATCACGCCCGCCGTGAGCATCTGGCCCGCAAAACTGCACAGTATCACTGGGCAGAGAGCCGCAAAGTGGTCAATGAAGAGCTGGGGCAGGAGTGCGATCTGCTCGAAGCAATGATGGCCTCGGTATCAAACCCGATGGTGCGCCGCTGCGAGCTGATGGTGCGCATGCGAGGCTTTGAGGATTTGGCAAAGGAACAGGGGCACGTTGGCCTCTTTGTGACCCTGACCGCCCCGAGCCAATACCACGCATGGAAGCAGAACCAGAAGACCGGCAAGACCTTCCAGAACGACAAGTACAACGGCTGCACCCCGACCCAGACCCAGAAAATGCTCTGCTCCCAGTGGGCCCAGTTCCGCGCGGCGATTGCTCGCCGGGGCCTGCGCACTTACGGGTTCCGCATCGCCGAGCCGCACCACGACGCGACACCGCACTGGCACGCACTGTTTTTTGTTGAGCCAGAGCAACAGCAAGAATTTTTGACGCTGCTCACCTTCTACTTTACCCAGCGCGATCGCCATGAGCTGGGCATGCCGAACACCGAAACCCTCGACTATCTGAACCATAACCGCATCCGCAACAAGGCGGCCAAGGCGCTGGCACTGATCAACATCAACGACAGAGCCACCATCAAGGCCATCAAGCCGCGGGTAGCGTGGGAGATCATCGACGAGAGCAAGGGCTCGGCCACCGGCTACATCGCCAAATATGTGGCCAAGAATATCGACGGTCACCGGGTCGGCTGGGACGAGGAAGCCGAAGAGGCCGTCGAAACCTCCACCACCGGCGTGGCCGCATGGGCCAGCCGTCACCGCATTCGCCAGTTCCAGCAAGTCGGCGGGCCATCTGTCACCGTCTGGCGCGAGCTGCGCCGCCTGGGCGACGAGGTGATCGAGTGGGATTGCGTGCTGGAGGCGGCCCGCTATGCCGCTGATAACAAGCAGTGGGGCCGCTTTATCGAGGCGATGGGCGGCATCGAGACCCCGCGCAAAGACCATCTGATCAAGCTCTCCAAGCGTCTGGACGTCGCCGCCAACAAATACGGCGAGGATGTGCTGCGCCTGATGGGGGTGATCTCCGACGTGGGCCAGACCACCGCCGTCACCAGAGCCGAAGGCTGGCAGATAGTGCGCAAGGGTGCCGCTGTGTCGGGTTTGGGCGAGCAGCGCGAGCCTGCAGTTGACGAGCACAGCGAGTTGCACTCAAGCGGCGGCAGCCGCGCCCCTCGGAGTTCTGTCAATAACTGTACGGAAGGATCCAATAAGGGGGTTAAAGAATCCGCTCTGGCCAAAGAGCTGATTCGCATGGGTCTTGATGTGAGTAACGAAGACCTGCTGTTGCGGGGCTGCATTATCAACGCCGACGGCCAATATGTGCGACTGGTCGGCGATCGGCTGATTGTGACCCGCAACTGGCCAGGGGCTGGCGATGCGGTGGCCGACCAGCTGACCGCTGAGGTCGAGGCCGAGCTGGCCCGAAACCGCGCCGCCAGCAGCAGTGATCTGAAACAGCAGGCCCGCGAGCTGATGCACAGCGGCGGCAGCGTGACCGACTGGCTGGCCAGCCTGCCGCTGCAACAGGCCGATGAGGCGATCGCCACCCTCACCCGCTTGGTGGATGACGAAGAGGATCGCGGGAGCTACCAGCCCACCGAACAGGAGCAGGCCCGCGTCGCGAGCTTGCAAGCCGAAAACCAGCGCCACGGCGCAGAGATTGCCAAGGCGCGGGCGCGCCTGGGCGTTGAGCAAACATGAGCGGCAGCAGGATTATCAAGAATAGAAGGAACTCTCAGCCAACCGAATATTTCAGTTTCGGCTTGTATTTCTTTTGATGAAGTGACCTGCCAATCAGGTATAAACTTCTCCAAACGGAGCTTTGTAGGAAATCAATATGATGGAACGCCTGAAAGACTTTTTTGCTTCAATAATCATGGAACCGGAAGTCATGAAGTTTTTCGGTGGCATCCTGATGCTGGTCTCTTCTGTAGCGTTATTGCTTGGGGTGAGAGCACTGATGTTCGAGCACCGTCTTGAACGAGCATTTAGCCGGATCCTTTCTATCACTGATGGCAAAGCTAACCTGCCAACCCCACCTGGTTTGTTCGACCAATGGCCACTTATTCAGGCCATGGTGCCAGAAACAGTCATTGGGTTCGTCACTTGGCTCACTTTCTTAGCCTCGGGGTGGGTGATTGTTAGTTATGGCAAACAGCTCGATCGCATGTTCTAATTTGTCACAATATCACTTCACCAGTGTCAGCTAATGGAGTTCAATTTTTTCTTAGACTGCTGTTATAAAATTCACTATAACTTAATGCGTCACAGGAGAGAAACAGAGATGAATTTTAAGTACCCAGAAGCATTAGACGCTGCGCTTGGAATAGTTCGGGATGATATATCTTCAGAGAGAGTTAAGATTCGGGGGCAGCTACCATATCAATTATTTCACTACACCAATACGACTGGTTTAATCGGAATACTTGAATCATCAAGAATCTGGGCAACTCACTTCAGTTATCTGAACGACGCATCAGAATTCAGTTATGGCATTTCACTTCTTGAAGAAATTGTAAACACCAAAATACAGAGTACCCAAGATCCCATTATTGTTTCGTTTCTGAAAAGAACTCTGGATAGAGTAAAAAATTTAAATGGTTCATTAGAATATTATATCTCTTGTTTTTGTGCACGTGATGACCTCTTAAGTCAATGGCGTGGCTATACTGACGCCGGTGGTGGCTTTGCTATTGGATTTTATGCCACATCTTTTGACATACCTAAGCCAGCACGAGATGCTAGTAATAACTTTATGGTTAGAAAGGTTATATATGAAGATACAGAGCAACGTCGTTTGCTTGAAGAGGTAATTGATAAAACGATAGCAGTGCTTCTCGACATAACCAATGGATTCACTCAAGATAATGCACACGGTAGTATTATTGCGTGTTGTAAATTTGCTAGCGATGAGGTAGCTGAGTATTTAACTTATTTTAAGCATCCTGTATTTGAAGCTGAGCATGAATGGCGGCTATTACATATGCCACATGATGATACCGGTATAAAATTTAGAAATGGTCCTTATGGGATTACTCCATATGTTTGTCTTGATCTTCGTCCAATGGCTGGCGTACATACAAGTATTTTACCCATTGAATCTGTACGACATGGACCAACTACTAATGCGAAGAACACCCAGTATAGCCTCCGTAAATTACTGAATATGAGATCCTACAGTCAGGTTGAAATTCATGGGACCGAGCTTCCAATTCGGGTATAGATATAACGAGTTACGTTCGTCAACAAACTAAAGCTAGCTTGGGACGTTGCTACACGGCGTACGTACTTTGAACATCAGATTGCTATAACATTCTTGATTGATATGCGTCGAATCAACCAGGATTAACCACGAGGGGCTCGATTGCGCCATTAATCCTTTGTTCATGGCCTTAGCTAACAAGTTCAGAGTAGGAGCAAATGACAACATGACCTGGCAAACTATGCACCAGCAACAATAATAACGAGTCGTTCACTTTACTACTGGCAGTTCGCCGAGCGCAGTAGTATAGCGGGGGCTTAACTGCTCCCGCTTCATCATCCACTCTCTAGTATTCCGACCGCGGGCTGCGAAGTAGACCTTCCCCAGCCGACCCTGGTTGATCTTGTCGATGACCTGCATCAGCGCCTCGCTGCGCGGGCATTGCTGCTGTACGGCGAACAGGTCGCCCTGCTGCATACTGGCGGGGGTGAAGTCGGCCAGCATGACCCCCCCTTTCTGGTATCGCTGCTCGTCGCGCCAGATGCGGGGGAGCAACTCGGGGATCAGGGCCAGCAGCGCCCGGGTGTCATGGGTGGGCATCGCCAGCTTGGTGCTTACCTGGTTGCCGTAATAGGGCTCCCGATCGCTGAACGGGCTGGTGCGAATAAACAGGGTCACGTGCCGGCAGCACATCCCCTCCCCCCGCAGCTTCTCGGCGGCCCGCTCCATGTAACCGGCCAGCGCCTGGAGCATGGAGCCGATCTGGGTGATGCGCTCGCCGAAAGAGCGCGAGCAGATGATCTGCTGCTTGGCCTGGGCCTCTTGCTCCAGCTCGGCACAGGGGATCCCCCGTAGCTCCTGCACCGTGCGCTCGACCACCACGCCATAGCGGCGCCGCAGAGCCTTGGGATCGGCGGCGACCAGATCGGCCACCGTCTTGATGCCTTGTGCCTCCAGCTTGGCCGAAAGCCGCCGGCCAATACCCCATATCTCCTCCACCGGGGTAATCGCCATGAGCCGAGCTCGCCGCCCTTCATCACGCAGATCCACCACGCCACCGGTGGCGGGCCACTTCTTGGCGGCATAGTTGGCAAGCTTGGCCAGGGTCTTGGTGGGGCCGATGCCGACCCCCACAGTCAACCCAGTCCACTGCTGCACCCGCTCGCGGACTTGGAGGCCATAGGCCACCAAGTCGCCCGCCCAGGACTCGCTCAGTTCGATAAAGGCCTCGTCGATGCTGTAGACCTCTACCGCCGGGGCCATTCCTTCCAGAATGGTCATCACCCGGTTCGACATATCACCATAGAGGGCATAGTTACTGGAGAACCATACCCCGCCCAGGGCCTCGAAGAACTGGCGGATCTGAAAGTACGGCACACCCATCTTGATGCCAAGCGCTTTGGCCTCTACCGAGCGGGCCACCACGCAGCCATCGTTGTTGGAGAGCACCACGATGGGCCGCCCCTTCAAGTCAGGGCGAAACAGCCGCTCGCAACTGGCGTAGAAGTTGTTCACATCGACCAGGGCGACGGCGCAGCGCTTGTTCATGGGGTATCCACCTGATGCACGATAAAAGACACCACCCCAAAAATCTCCAGCTCCTGCCCCTCACTGAAATGAATGGGCCGATATGCCGGGTTGCCTGGGAGCAAGGCGACTGTGGGCTCAAGCTGCAGCTCCTTGACCGTGAACTCGCCATCGACCGCGGCGACCACCACGCTGCCGTGGCGCGCCTTGCGGCTGCGGTCGACGACCAGCAGGTCACCATCGCGGATCCCATGGTCCACCATGCTGTCACCGGCCGCCCGCACAAAATAGGTGGCCGCTGGGTGGGCAACACATAGCTGATTGAGATCGATGGTCTGCTCGGTGTAATCCTGCGCCGGCGACGGAAAGCCACAAGCCACCGGGGAGAGGAACAGAGGCAGCTCCAACAAGGGAGCATCGGGAGCGGGTTGAGCAAACATGCTGGCGACCTCGAAATAACTGTATATATAAACAGTATAGCAAGGCGCCAAAGCCAGATCACCGTGCGGCGTTTGGCTCCACCCACTTTGCTATCGTGCAGCCTATGTGCGGGAGATCAAATTTTCCGATAAACGTAGCCAAACTAGTTGAAATAAAAGACATACAAGACAACTATGAGTCTCTCAAGGCTGGATGGATCCCCAGAAGCCGTAATTAGCCTTGGATCCGAAATATACTTAAGATGGAACTTACTTATCAAAATATAATTTATGGCGTTCTATTTTAAGAAGAAACTGAGTGAGTCGATGAAATTAAAAACAATCACTATTTTTGATGCCAAGAATAAAGAGACCTGTTCTGTAGCCAAGAAATAAACAATGGAAATTAGTGCTAAAAAATAAGGTAACCTAATCTCCAAAAACTCATGTCTTTTAAAGGCACATAGAACTTGATATTTACTTTCGAGAAGAAGAAGTCGATAAAAATCTTTGCGAGTCCATCCGGTCACCTTCTCTTCCAATTTTATAATAACTGGCACACCTTGGCTGTCAGAGGGATAATAGTACAAGTGTCTTTCAAGTAAACCACGAGATTGATATGTGAATTCTAGAGGGCGTGGATTTACCATTAGATGGTTAATTGCAATTTCTTTTATATATGGATGCCTAGCCAAAAAACCATCAACTAAAACATCCCCTCTCTCTACAGGACCGTTCAGACTATTCGAAGAACGAAAACACAATAGCATATTTCTATCAGAGAGCATACTATCTGACCATAATTTGAATGCAGCTCTATGATAAACATTTGCAACGGAGTAATACCTTACCGTCAAAACAATAACACCAAAAAACAAAAGAACATTAAGTCCATACGAATTTTCGAAACTAACTTTGAATATAAAGGTGTTAGCCTCCAACAATTTAGCAACACTGACATTGATGGCTAAAAAGAGTACCGATAAGACAACAAGCATTTTTCTAGCTGAAACAAATTGTTCATTTCCATAGACTCCTGAAATAATCGGTATCACAACAACTCCTCAAAATACATTAAAGCACCCATCTGTTAAATAAGCATTCATATTAGCAATAAAGCCTGCATTTGTGGTGTGCCATGTGCACAAATCTGACAGAAAGTGAAGGATCGCAAAAAGGATCAGTTATCCCCCGCGCGGCCAGCGCTGGCGCGGGGAGCAGATAGCCGCCATCAATCGTTCACATGCATGGAAATCGATACATAAAGCGGGCAGGCGAGGCGGGGGTTCGATTGCGCGCGCTGGGTGTTAAGGGAGCCTTCGAGGCTTCGCTCATACACTCAGATGCGTATGGAAGGAGCTCGGGAGTGTGGTTGCCCGGGGATAACCGACGTTGGCCAGGAATGCGATTGGTTAGGTCTGGCAGAATGGAAAACCAGCCAAAACAAAGCCCCCTGAAGATGGGGGCTTTGAATTAAATCATGGAGGAATTTGGAGGAATTCCGATTTGAAGATAGTCGGTATTCTCAACTTTGCACTGTCAGATCTGCCAGCTTGTAGGGGTTGAACCTGATCACCTCTTCCCCTGCCCAGTCGTTGATCTGCAGCAGGCTGGCCTTGAGGCTGTCCACCTCGTTCACATCGAACACCTGGGCGGCCTTGGTCACATCACCGAAACCGCCGGTATTGTTCGGCATCACCCCCATCAACTGGGGCGGTACCCGATGGGTCGCCAGCTGGTCGTCGCGGCTCACGTTCTTGATGGAGAGAAAATCATCCTTGGCCGCCACCTCGGCCACCGGGATCAACTTCACCCCGTCTTTGCTGCCGTTCGGGGTGTAGAGCAACAGGTTGCGGAAGTTGCCCGGGCCCTTGCTCTGGCGCAGCGCCTCTTTCAGCTTCTTGATGTCGTCCTCGTTCTGCACCGCGTCGGTGATGTGCATGATGAACCCGGCATGGCTGCCGTTCTCGTAATACTTGCGGCGGAACAGCGTGGCCGACTCGTTCAGCAGTGTCGAGTTCAGGCCGCCAACATAATCGGGGATGCCGTAAATCTCCTGGTTGATGTCGCTCTCCATCACATGGCCCACCGAACCGATCGGCATCTGCTGCTCCTTCCCGGGCTGCGCAATCCACCAATAGGCATCAAGATCCACCCCGCGCCGCACATACTTGGCCCGCAGATGGTCATAGCGCAACACCCCGCCCAGCCGGTTCAACACCGCATGGGGGTAGCAATTGCCGAAGATCAGATAGTCATTCACTAGCCCGGTGAACGCCGTCAGGCTCAGTTTGGGATGGGGAACAAAACAGCTGCGCAGAATGTTGCGCTTCACCTGAATGGCCGAGGCATGATGCACCCCGGCACGATAAACCCGCGCCAGCCCCTGCAAACTCAGCGGCGGCTCATACCACCGACCGTTGTGCATCGCCTCAAGGTAATCGAACACCTCCCGCTGACTCAGCACCGGCACCGGCTCGCCAAAGGAAAACGCCTCGATCGCATCAGCGGCGGGCGCTTGGGTCGCCGTCACCGGCGGGGTCTTGCGCGGATTGCGGAGCTTTGTCATGAAAAAATCTCCATCATGCTGGTATTGGTACAGTTGGCGCCTACCAGCGGCTCATGTAACAGGGCATGCATGGTTGCCCATGCGATATCGGCGTGGCTGGTCTCCTCGGAACGGCTCGCCTCAAACGTCGGCATCTTGCCGCCGGCGGTCACCCCGCGGCGAATGCTCATAAATGCCTGCGCGAGGTCAGTCATCCCGCTGTCAAACTCAAGCCGCCCCTTGTTCATCACATCCTGCGCCTTCATCACCATCTGAATCTTCACGCTCGGGTTGTACTGGATGGAATTCACCGCCGGATAGAACTGCTTCACCAGCTGATAAACACCCTCCCCGATCCCCGTCGTGTCGATGCCGATATAGGAAACGTTGTAGCGATCGCACATGGCGCGAATGGCCCGCGCCTGTGCATCAAAGTCCATCCCCTGCCAGCGGTGGCGCTCAAGCACCCTGAACTTGCCGCCGGGCACCGAGGGCGGGGCCAGCACGGCGCAGCCTGCGCTGTCCCCCTGCCCGCCCTTCGCCGGGTCATACCCGATCCACACCTGCCGGTTACCCATTGGCCGCATCGCGTGGGGCTTGTAGTCCTCCCACACCTCCCAACTGTCAACCATGCAGCGTTGCAGCATGGCGAGCGGGAATACGCTGTCAGTGTCATCAGCAAACTGACACATCAACAGCTGGTTATAGTCATCGGGGGAATAACGGCGCCGCAGCCGGTCAAGGTCGAACAGGTCACAGCCGCCGCGCACCGCATCCTCAACAGTGACGATCTGCCGCCACTGGCCATCACCGCACAGCCGCCCGCCATGCAAAGCCGCATGGTCAACGTCGAACTTAATGTGCTCGTTCTTCGGTCGCCCCTTGTTGAACATCGAACCAGACCAGAACGGGTAAGCGTCATGCGACAGGCTTGAAGGCGTCGAGAAGTAGGTCAACCGCCAAAACTTTTGCATCGCCATGCCACTGGAGACCTTGTAGAGCTCCTGAAACTTGGGGATCCAAAAATACTCATCGATATAGAGATTGCCGTGATAACTCTGGGCGGTGCGGGAGTTGGTACCGAGGAAGTAGAGAATGGCGCCATTGCCCAGGGTGATCGGGTCGCCCTTGAGCTCAACCCCGACCTCCTGCGCGAAAGCCAAAATGTACTGTTTGAACTGATGGGCCTGCGCCTTACTGGCTGACAAGAAAATCTGATTGCGGCCAGTGGTAAGCGCATCAATCAGCGCCTCCCGCGCAAAGTAAAACGTGGCCCCGATCTGGCGGCTCTTGAGCAGGTTGCGCTCGGTGTACTGCAAGCCAGCCTGATACCACACCTTCTGATAGCCAAACATATTGCTGTGGAACAACTCGCCCAGCTTCTCTAGTTGGGCCTCATCAAAATTGTTACGAACCGGCGCCTTCTTCGGCCCCTTGTTGCGGTTCGCCACCTTCGGGTTGAGGTCGGCCTCGTTGCCGCCGTTGCTGTATCTGTTGACACGGGCGACCCGCTCAAGCTGGCGGCCCAACAAGTCAATCTCCTTGAAATCGCCGCCGGTCTTCATCTCCTTGGCGATCAGCTGGCACAACCGCGCCTCCAGCGCGAAATCGACCCGGTCAATCGGTTTGATGTCATCCCAGCCGTCGCGCTTCTTCCAGGTCGAAACTGTCCCCTCCGGCGTCTGCAGCAATTCAGCAATGGCGCGGAGCGGGTAGCCCTGAAAGAACAGGTGCATGGCCTGCCGTCTGGGTTCGATATGGGGGAAAAGTAAGGGTGCTGTAGTCATGGCGCCAGTCTACCCAGCCACGCAAGCACAACGAGCGCGCCGCCGTTGTAAACGGCGGTTTTACAACAGCCACAGATTGAAGGATCTGGGGCACAAGCCAGACCATGAGCCCGACCAGAAACCCAATTCACAAAGGGATCCCAGCTCATGCCTAAGTCCAAATTTTTCCGCGTCGCCGTCGAAGGGGGCACGACCGACGGGCGCACCATCACCCGCGAATGGATTGAACAGATGGCCGCGCGCTACAACCAGTCCACCTATGGCGCGCGGGTCAATATGGAACACATCCGGGGCTATGACCCCAACGGTCAGTTCAAGATGTACGGCGACATCACCGCAGCCAAGACCGAAGAGGTCGACATGGAAGGTGAAAAACGTCTGGCCCTGTTCGTGCAAATCGACCCGACCCCCGAACTGGTCGAACTGAACAAGAAGCGTCAGAAGGTTTACACCTCCGTCGAAATCCACCCGAACCTGAACGAAAAAGGCGCCTACCTCATGGGTCTGGCCGTCACCGACAGCCCGGCCAGCCTCGGCACCGAAATGCTCCAGTTCTGCAGCAAAGCGAAGGTAAACCCGCTGGGCGATCGCAAGCAGCACAAGGAATGCCTGTTCACCGAAGCGCTGGAAACCGTCATCGAATTTGAAGACGACAGCGACAAGGGCGACAAAGGCCCGTCCCTGCTCGAAAAGGTCAAAGGCATGTTCACCCGCCGCGATCAGGCCAGCGGCGAGCAATTCGCCGACGTGCATCAAGCCGTGGAAGCCGTAGCCACCGAAGTGACCAACCTCGAAGAAAAGACCAAAGGGAAGTTCAACGAGCTGGCCAACACCGTCAACGAGCTGAAAAGCGCCGTAGCCAAAAACAGCGAACTGGAAAAAGCCTTTAACGAGCTGAAAACCTCGCTGGAACGCCAGGAAGATTTTAGCCACAAGCGCGATCCCGCCACCGGTGGCGATGGCACCACCACCGTATCCACCGATTGCTAAGGAGCATCATCAATGCGTAACGAAACCCGCGTGAAGTTCAAACAGTTCACCCAGAAAATCTGTGAGCTGAACAACGTTGAAAACGCCGGTGAAAAATTCACCGTCGCCCCGTCTGTCGAACAGACACTGGAAACCCGCATCCAGGAATCCAGCGCATTCCTGACCATGATCAACGTGGTCGGCGTGCCGGAACAGGAAGGCGAGAAACTGGGCCTTGGCATCAACACCACCATCGCCGGTACCACCGACACCACCAAGGAAGATCGCCAAGCGGTAGACCCGTCTGACCTGACCGGCAACCGCTACCGCTGCGAACAGACCAACTTCGATACCGCTCTGCGTTACTCCAAAATCGATGCGTGGGCCAAGTTCAAAGACTTCCAGACCCGCCTGCGCGACGCAATCCTGCAACGTCAGGCCCTTGACCGCATCATGATCGGTTTTAACGGCATCCAGCGCGCCGCCAAGTCCAACCGGGTCACCAATCCGTTGCTGCAAGACGTCAACAAGGGTTGGCTGCAAAAAATCCGTGAAGACAAGCCGGAGAACGTGCTGGACGAAGTCAAAGCGGGCTCCAATGTCATCAAGGTAGGTGCTGGTGTAACGCTGGCTGACGGTTATAACAACCTCGATGCGCTGGTGATGGACTTGACCGAGCTGCTGGGGCCGACCTACCGCGACGACACCGAACTGGTGGCCATCGTCGGCCGCAAACTGCTGCACGACAAATACTTCCCCATGGTCAACAAAGACCAGGTGCCGAGCGAGAAGATGGCTGCCGATGTCATCATCAGCCAGAAACGCATGGGCGGCCTGCCTGCCGTGCGCGTGCCCAGCTTCCCGGACAACGCCATTCTGGTCACCCGTCTGGATAACCTATCCATCTACTGGCAGGAAGGCTCCCGCCGCCGCACCATTCTCGACAACGCCAAGCGCGACCAGATCGAGAACTACGAGTCAGTGAACGAGGCTTACGTGGTCGAAGACTACGAAGGCGCCGCGCTGGCCGAACACATCCAGCTGGTTGAACCGGCTCCGGTCGCATAAGGGGGAGACATGACAAGCCCCGCCCTGCGCAACCGCGCTCGCAAACTGGCCGCCCTGCAAGGGGCGGCCAATCCTCAGTTCGATCAGGTCGCCGCCAACGCCTACGAACTCCAGCTGATGCAACTGCGCCAGCACCAGCAGACCCTCAAGGGCATCCAGAGCATCGAGCGCAAGATTGACGCCAAGCGCACCATGCTGGCTACCTACAAACCGTGGATTGACGGCCTGCTGGCTGCAGATCGCGGCGGTCAGGATGACGTGCTGGTCACCGTCACCCTCTGGCACCTCGACACCGGCGATCTGGCTGGCGCCCTGCCGATGGCTGACTACGTGATCCGCCACAAGCTGAACACCCCGGATCAGTACGAACGCACCGCCCCAACCCTCATTGCCGAAGAGGTGGCCGACACTGCCATCAAACTGCAAGAGGCGGGCACCGGCCCCGACCTCTTCCTGCTCATCAACTATCTGAAGCTGCTCCACGACTGCGACATCTTCGATCAGGTACGCGCCAAGCTGCACAAGGCAGTCGGTCGCGCCTATCTGGCCGAAGGCGGCAAAGAACCAGCCGCAGAGCACTACCGCCGCGCCCTCGAACTGCACGACAAGGTGGGCATCAAAAAAGAGCTGGAAGTGCTGGAGCGCGAAATCAAGAAGGACAAAGAAGCCGAACAGGCAGCCAAGGCAGAGGCAGAACGGGCAGCAGCAGAACAAGCCGCCAAAGACGCCGAGCAGAAGGCAGCCGAAAACGGCACCACCGAACAGCAAGGCCCCGCCGACGGCGAGACCAGCTAACCGAGCGTACCCCGCACCCTGGGCGGCTCGGGCCTGACGAATGCCAACGGCATACCAGACGGCCCGACCACCGCCCAACAAACAGGGCAGGGGCAAGGAGCCGCCATGACATCAGGATTTCTCCCCACCAATCCGACCAACAAAGACGAAGGCGAAGTATCAAGCGCCCCGTTCTGGCCGGTCATCAACCTCAACACCCTGCGCGCCATCATGCGCACCGACGGCACCATCACCACCGAACGGCTGCGCCATGCTGTGATTGACGCCGTCGCCGCCGTCAACAGCGATCTGAGCGGCTGGGCCATCAACCGCCAGGGCGAAGGCTACGAGAAGCTGGCCGATGTGCCATCCCAGACCGTCAACGCCGAATCCGTGCTGGTTCACTGGTATCGCCGCGCCGTCTACAGCATGGCCCGCGCCAACCTCTACGAGCGTTACCTCGACAGCTCGGCCACTGCCGACGCCGTCAAAGACACCGACGCCCGCGACCAGACCGCAAACGACCTCTACCGCGACGCCCGTTTCGCCATCCGCGACATCCTTGGCGAAACCCACACCACGGTTGAGCTGATCTGATGCAACTGCGCGCCCAACAGGGGGAAACCCTCGACCTCATCATCAACCGGCACTACGGCTACACCGCGGGCATCACCGAACAGGTGCTGACCCTCAATCCGGGGCTGGCAGAACTGGGGCCCATCCTGCCGATGGGCACTCTTATCACCCTGCCGGATACCCCGACCCAAGCCGCCGCGCCACTGATCCAGCTATGGGATTAACCCATGAGAGCACTGACATGAGCCGCCTCGACGACGAACTTGAACGACTGGCAGACATCAGCGAGCAGCAGCTCGCGGCCCGCATCCACGCCGCCCGCATCAGCGGTACCGGCCCCCACTACTGCATCGACTGCGACGACCCGATCCCGCAGGAGCGCAGAGAAGCGATCCGGGGCTGCGAACGCTGCACCGACTGCCAGACCCTCCACGAATTTCAACACGACCGCCAATTCGGCGGCAAACGATAACAACAGCACCAGGAGAGCACGATGCCCGAACCCATCTCATCCAGTGCAGCAACCAGCGCCCTCACCGGTCTGGCTCTGCTGTCGCTATTCCCCGGCGTAGATCCCGGCGTGCTCCTTGGCGCATTCGCCGGGGCGCTGGTCTTCATCGCCACCACGGCCGAACTAGGCAACCTGCGCAAGGCGGGGCTGTTCATCGCCGCCTTTGTCGCCGGTGCGCTGGCGGCCCCGCTGGTTGCCGCCATGCTGGCCAGCGTCCTGCCGCAAAGCGTCGAAGTGCCCAAGGCCGTCGGCGCCCTGCTCGCCTCAGCGCTGGCCGTCCACCTGTTGCAGTGGGTCTTGCGCAAAGCGCCTGATGACCTGCTCAAACTTCGCAAAGGGGGCTGACATGCTGACCATCCTCTACGCCCTGATCTGCGCCGCCATCGCCATCAGGCTGGCCACCTTCAACCGCAAAGGGGGCGACTATCGCCCCCTCCCTGCCCTGCTGGCGTGGCTGCTCACCGTCGCCGCAGGCTCCGTGCCGCTGCGCATGCTGCTCGGGGCCATGCCAGCACCGGATCCGACCGCCGTGCTGCTGGCCGCCGTGGTGCTCACCGCCCTGCTCGGCTCGCGCGGTTCGGTCATGCGCCTGCTGCCATGCCGCAACCCGCGCCCCAACCATGCCGCTGACATCTACCGGAGGTATCAACCATGACCCTAAAAAAAGGCGCCATTGGCGCGCCGGTGGCCGAACTGCAACAACTGCTCACCCGGGCAGGATACAAGGTGGCCGCCGATGGCTGGTTTGGTGACGCCACCGAGCAAGCCGTGCTCGCCTTCCAGCGCGATCACCTCATCGTCGCCATCGGGCAGGCTGGGCCGCGCACCATGGCTGCCCTGCGTGGTGCCGCCATCGGCAACCAGCTCACCATCACCGATCTGCAGCAAGCAGCCGATCGCCTCGGCGTCGAACTGGCCAAGCTCGCCACCTTCGCCCAGGTCGAAGCCGCTGGCGAAGGGTTCGACGAGTGCCAGCGCCCACGTATCCTGTTCGAACGCCATGTGTTCTTCAAGCAGATCACCAAGCAGCAAGGCGAAGCCGAGGCCAACCGCCTCACGGGCCTCTATCCGGCCCTCTGCAACCCCAAGCGCGGCGGCTATCAGGGTGGCCCGGCTGAATGGGCCCGTCTGCAAACCGCCATGACTTTGCACCGCGCCGCCGCCATCGAGTCGGCCAGCTGGGGCATGTTCCAGGTGATGGGCTACCACTGGCAGGCGCTGGGCTACGCCTCGGCAGAAGACTGGCTGGCCTCAATGCAGCGCAGCGAAACCGAGCACTTGCGCGCCGTGGTCGGCTTTATCGAGTTGGATCCGGTGCTGCACAAGGCGCTCAAGGCGGGCAAATGGGCCGACGTGGCCCGCCGTTACAACGGCCCCGCCTACAAAGAAAACCGCTACGACACCAAGCTGGCCAAGGCTCACGCCCACTTTGCCAAGGTCTATCAGGTGAAGGAGGTGGAGCATGTGGCTTAACCTCCTGCGCTCACCCCTCACTTGGCTGCTGCTGGTCTTGGTTGTCACATTGGGTGGCTGGGGCTGGTCGGCCCGTTCTGCCGCCAAGGCAGAGGGACGGGTCTCCACCATGCAAAGCGACCTCAAGGCCGCCGACGACAAGGCCAAAGAGGCCGCGCTGCGGGAGCGGGCCAAAGACGGCACCATCAATACCCTCACCGACGAACTGGCAGTACAGGCTACCGCCGCCCAGCAGTTGCAGGGCCAGCTCGACCAACTGGCCACCACCGCCGCCACCCGTGAACAAACTATCGCGAGGCTCAAACGTGAAAATGCTGAACTTAAGTCTTGGGCTGATCGCCCTCTGCCTGCTGCTGTTGTCGGCCTGCTCCAGCGCCCCGCCCTCACCGGCGCCGCAGATTATCAGGCTCACCTGTCCCGCTCCGGCCCCCTGCCAGCTGCCGCCAGCAGATCCCCTCAATAACGGCGATCTGCTCGACCTGCTGACCGCCACCGAGGTCGCCTGGGCAACCTGCGCCGCCAAGGTAGATGACGTGATCCAGTGCAACCGGAGGCACCATGCTCAAACCAGCCGCAATCCGTGACGTGCTTGCCAGCTGCTCGCCGCAACTGGCGCAAAATCCAGAGCGTCTGATCCTCACCGTGGGCGATGGCCGTATCGTTGCCACTGGCGCCAAATCACTCTCGTTCGAGTGGCAATATCCGCTATCCATCGGCGTCATCGACTTTGCGGGCCACCCTGATCAACTGGTCGTGCCCCTGCTGGCATGGCTGCGCCAACACCAGCCGGAGCTGTTCACCAACTCCGACAAGAGGGAAAACGCCATCAAGGTCGAATCTGAACTGCTGGCCGGTGACCTCTACGACCTGCTGATCACCATCCCCCTCACCGAACGGGTCATTGTCACGCAGACCGAAGAGGGGATCGGCTGGCAGCACGTACCAGAACCGCCAGAAGACCCCTATGACGGCATCACCTGGGAACTCTTTATCAACGGGGAGCACCAACCATGGCCGCCGACGCCCTCCAGCAACTAGGCGACCAAGCCGCCGCCCTGCTCCAGAGACTCAGCGCCACCGAGCGCCGCAAGCTGGCTGCCGAACTGGCCCGCACCATGCGGGCAACCCAGGCAGAACGGATCCGCGCCAACAAACAGCCGGATGGCACGCCCATGACGCCGCGCAAACCACGCGCCAAGCGTGGCGCCATTCGCCGCAAGATGTTCGCCAAGCTGGTCAAACCGGCATGGTTGAAAGCCACAGCCACCGCCAACGAGGCAACCGTCGAATTCACCGGCAGCGCCAACCGGCTCGCCACCATCCATCACTTCGGCCTGCGCGACAAAATCAACGGCAAAGAGGTGCAATACCCCGAGCGCCAACTGATCGGCATCACCGACGCCGATATCGACCGGATTGAAGACCGCCTGCTTAAAAGCCTAACAGCCTCGTTGTAAAACCGCCGTTTACAACGGCAGCAGGTAGCAAAGGGGGGTGTGGCAAAACACACTCCCCCTCATGGACATCATCGAACTACTCCGCAAAATCGACGACCTGATCCGCATCGGCACCGTGACCGAGGTGCGATCCGGTGAATGCCGCGTCGAAACCAAAGGCAACCACACAGACTGGCGGCCATATCTGGTGCTGCGCGCAGGTCGCACCCGCCGCCGCATGCGACCGAGTGTCGGTGAGCAGGTGATCCTGCTTAGTCTCAGCGGTGACCTGCGCAACGCCTTTGTCTTGGCGGGTATCTATCAGGACAAGCACCCAGAGCCGCTGACCGACGATGACAACGGAGATCTCGACCGCATCGAATACCCGGATGGTGCGGTCATCGAATACAACCCGAGCACTGGTGAACTCAGTGCATCCGGCATCAAAACCGCTGCCATCACCGCTAGCGTGACGGTCAAACTGATCACCCCGTTGGTCGAATGCACCAAGGCACTCAAGGTCGGCACCACCATCAGCGCGGGCGGAAAGATTACCGCTCCAACAGCCAACATCGGTGGCATCGAAGTTTCCACCTACTGCCACGACAAAGTGCAACGCGGTAACGACACATCCGGGGGCCCGATATGAACTGGCTGGGCATGAATGCCGAAAGCGGACGCACCATCAGCGAAACCGCCCACATCCTGCAATCGGTGCGCGACATCCTCACCACCCCCATCGGTGCCCGCCTCATGCGCCGCGACTACGGCAGCGAGATATTCAGCCTCATCGACCAGCCTCAGCACGGCGCAACCCGCCTGCGCCTGATGGCCGCCACCGTTCACGCGCTCACCCTCTGGGAGCCGCGCATCCGCATCACCAAGGTCGAGATTGGCGCCCCTGAACTGGGCGGAGTCTGCCAGATAACCCTGACATGGAAGCGAGCAGACAACGGTTTGACCGAATCAGGAACCATCACCATCCCCACAGGAGCCACCCAGTGAGCAATGTTGACCTGACCCAGCTCCCGCCACCGGAAGTCGAGGAAACCCTCGACTTTGAGGCCATCCTGGCCAAGCGCAAAGCCACCCTGATCAGCTACTACCCGGCAGACCAGCAGGCGGCCATCGCTGCCACGCTGGAACTTGAATCCGAACCGCTCAACAAGCTGCTGCAGGAGAACGCCTACAACGAAATGATCCTGCGGGCCCGCATCAACGATGCCGCCAAGCAGACCCTGCTTGCCTTTGCCAGTGGCACGACCCTTGACCATGTGGCCGGCGAATATGAACTCGAACGCCTGCTGGTCACCCCGGGTGACCCCAACGCCACCCCGCCCATCGAGCCGGTGTATGAATCTGATGACCGCCTGCGCATGCGCTGCCAAATGGTCTATGAGGGCATGGCCACAGCGGGCCCGGTCAATGCCTACAAGTTTCACGCCCTCTCGGCCAGTGCCGAGGTGGCGGATGTCGCCGTCGATAGTCCCACCCCGGGCACCGTCAGAGTGACCATCCTCTCACCGGCAGGCCAGCCGAGCGCTGACACCATCAATCTGGTCGAGCAGGCGCTATCTGCCGAAGACGTTCGCCCGCTCTGCGATCTGGTGGCGGTCGAACCGGCCCAGATCAAACCCTATGCCGTTGATGCCACCCTCAACGCCATCGGCCTGGGTAAAGATCAGGCCATTGCCGCCGCGAACGATGCCATGACCAAAACGGCCGCCGCTTATTACCGGGTCGGGGCCACCGTTCCGCTTTCCGCCATCTATGCCGCCCTGCACCAACAGGGGATCGACAGCGTCACCCTGCGCGCGCCGCTGACCGACGTCACCTGCAGCGCGCAGCAGGCCGCAAAACTCACCTCCATCACCCTCGACTAAGGACTCCACCATGGCAAACGCCCTCTATGACAAAGGCCGCGAGAAGTTTCTCACCGGCGCCATCAATGCCAGTGCCGACACCCTCAAGTGTGCCCTGCTCAAAAGCACCTATTCACCGACCCTCGCCAGCGATGAGTTTTACAGCGGGATCTCGGCCCATGTGGTCGGTACCCCGCAGACCCTCACCAGCAAAACCGTGGCTGCTGGCGTGCTCGATGCGGCCGATGTCACCTTCACCGCCGTGCCAACCGCCAACGTCAACTACTGCGCCATCTACAAAGACACCGGCAACGCCGCGACCAGCCCGCTGATCGCCCTGTTTGATACGGCGGCGGGCCTGCCAGTCAGCACCAACGGCGGCGACATCATCATCGCCTGGGATAACGGCCCCAATAAGATCTTCAAGCTCTGATGGCAACCCTCTATCCCGTCTGGCGCGGGTCACTCACCTATCACGACGGCACCCTGTCACATGACGGGGCTGCCCTCTATCGGGGCACAGTGCAAGGCCCGGATGATCCAGCGCCAAAAGCCATTGCCGGGGTCAGAGTTGGCCTGACAGTGGCAGGGATAGAAACAGGCCAAGTCGGGATGGCATCGCTCATTCAACGCGCCAAGCCAACCGGGATCAGCCAGTTTGCAGCCGGGGCCAACAAGCTGACCAGCCGCACCAAAGCCATCGCTATCAGCGATGGCGCACAGGGCGCTCCGGCAACGACCATCCGGGCCACTGTTGCAACAATGGGCGACCTGCTCGCCATTGGGGCGGCTGACATGTCAACACAGATAACCCTTGTCGGGCTTGATGCGGGAATTGTCGGCACGGCGGGAGTCAGAACCCGGCTCGGTACCGGCGGATTACAACCTGATGCCATCGAGGTGCCGACCATTCAGCAACGGCTGGCTCCTGCAGGGGTCGATCTCGGCGTCATAGGTAGCCACAAGGCCAGGGTGCGACAGACCATCGGTGATCTGGCTGACGGTCAGCATGGTGCGCCATTGCTGAAAACCAAGCTGGCGCAGGCGGCAACCGCCTTTACCGGCGCAATGGGCACACCGATCGCCAAGTACGCCCAGATCATCTACCCGATGGCACCAGCCCTGCCAGCAGCAACCCAGCCAGCCCTGACCATCACCCTGGCACAGGATGGAGTAGCGCCCCCATTGGTAGGCCCGTTCACCACCATCACTCGCTTGGCGACCCAAGGGGTCGATGCCGGTGGCATGGGGTCGCACAAGGTGCATCGCATGCCGCTGGCAACTCCGGCAACCCGGGATCTGCTGCCCCCCTCTGCAACCCGGCTGGAGCACCTGACCGCCGCCGCGCTGGCCTGCAACCTGACACCAGAAGTCATTACCTCTACCCGCTTTGCCGACACCTGCCCGGCGCCGTTGCTGCCCTGGCTGGCATGGGCCCGCTCGGTGGACTGGTGGGAGTTGGCGGAATCGGAAGACCAGCAGCGGGCGCTGGTCAAAGCCTCGTTCCGGTTGCATCAGCGCAAGGGCACCCCATGGGCCATCAAGGAGGCGCTGAACGTGCTGGGCTTTGGTGA
Organism: Aeromonas sp. 601027; assembly: GCF_049174455.1. Lineage (NCBI taxonomy): Bacteria > Pseudomonadati > Pseudomonadota > Gammaproteobacteria > Aeromonadales > Aeromonadaceae > Aeromonas > Aeromonas sp. 601027. The sequence goes on from NZ_JAAKTN010000007.1 coordinate 93,975, forward strand.
CAGCACCATCATCGAGCGCGCCACCGGCCGCCGCTATGACGGCACCCTCAGCTACAACGGCAACGAACCCCACGGCGACCCGACCCGCTGGGCTGTGTATCGGGTCATCTTGACCCGCCCGGTCACCACAGAGCAGGCCAACCGCATCAAGCGCCTGTTGGCAGAGATGGCCCCAGCCCGCTGCCACCTCTCTGCACTCGATTACACCCAGGCGCCCGTTACCTACAACGGCGCCGCAACCTACAACGGCAACTACAACCACGGAGCCTCGTGATATGGCGAATTTACAAGAGGTCGTCAGCTGGGAGGCTGGCATCTACCAACTCGAAACCGGTGATCCGGTGCTGGGCGGCCCGGGCGGCATCTCCAACAAGCAAGCACAAGCGCTGGCCAACCGTACCGCCTACCTGAAAAAACACGTCGATGATATCGAAGGGGGCAACACGGCGGCGGGCAAGGCCAACAAGCTCAGCACCGCCCGCAATATTGCCCTGGCGGGCGATGTGACCGGTCAGGCGGCATTTGATGGCAGCGGCAACATCACCATCTCCGCCACCTATAAAAACTCAGGAGTGGTGGCGGGTACCTATCGCTCGGTCACCGTCGATGCCAAGGGCAACATCACCGCCGGTAGCAACCCCACAACACTGGCAGGCTATGGCATCACTGATGCCGTCCCCAGCGCGCAAAAAGGCACAGCCAATGGGGTGGCAACGCTCGATGGCAGTGGCAAAGTCCCCGTCAATCAGATCCCGGCCACGGCCATCACCGACACCTTTGTCGTCAACACCCAGGCCGACATGCTGGCCCTGACTGCCGAAGTCGGGGATATCGCCGTGCGAACCGACCTTAACAAGAGCTTCATCCTGCGTGTATCGGGCGCCGCCACCCTAGCCAACTGGCAAGAACTGCTCACCCCGACTGACTCGGTGCAATCGGTGGATGGCATGACCGGGGCGGTAACCATCGCCACCGCCAGTGAAGCCGTGAAGGGTAAGGCGCAGATCGCCACCCAGGCAGAGGTGAATGCCGGTACCGATGACACCAAATTCGTCACTGCCTTGAAACTGGCAAAGATGGGCATTCGAAAACAGATCGCAACCTTCAAACAGGTGGGTGTGACCCACTGGGTGGTTCCAACCGGCGTGCATAAAGTCATGGTCACAGTGGTCGGTGGCGGCGGTGGTGGTGGTGGTGCCAACTCCTCCGCCAATTACAACGCCAGTGGCGGCGGTGGGGGCGCAGGAGGATACGCCAAGAAGTTGGTCAACGTGTCTCCAGGGGATAGCATTCCTATCACTGTCGGAAGCGGTGGAATAGGGGCAACAAATGGATTGAATATCGCTTTACCGGGGCAAACCAGCTCGTTTGGATCGTTTTGTAGTGCTACCGGCGGTAACCCGGGGAACTCCGCCATAGGTGGAACAACCTCTTCGATGTGTGGAGCTGGAGGCAGTAGTGGATTAGGTTCTGGCGGTGATGTTGATGGCTATGGTGGCCATGGTTCTGCCGGAATTGCTGCTACACCGACCACAGCAGGAGGCTCGGTGGGACGGGGGCTAGGAGGGGCGGCTATCACTTCATTAGGTAGCGGTGGCAATGGTGGCGCAACAGTCACAGGAAATCAGGTTTCCGCCGGTCAAAATGGGTTAAACGGTATGGTCATTGTGGAGTGGTAAATTATGTGGGCTCGTATTGAAAATAATGTCGTCATGGAAACCACCAATACCGATCCATCTGGCCGCTACTATGAAGGGCTGAACTGGATGGAATGCAGTGATGATGTGGCTCCTGGGTGGATTGTCTCCGGCAAAGATATGAAACCACCACTATCGGTGGAAATGCCGCCAGAAGATAAAGCGCTGTATCAACTTGCTGACTGCCTGGCATCAGCCAACCAGCAAATAGCTATCATCAAACCCGCCGTCGATGGCGGCTATGCCAAGCCCGAGCACACCCAGTTGCTGGCCGACTGGCAACGCTACCGCTACGAGCTGACGCTTGTGCAGGAACATGATGGCTGGCCCGAATCGCCACAGTGGCCCACCGAACCGGATAGGGTTATCTGATCCAATCACCAACCACCCCGCCATGTGCGGGGGGGGTTTCATTATTCCTGCCGTCACTCTGCCGCTGTTGTAAAGCGGCCATTTACAACGGCACCAGCTCGCCCGCCGTGCGCCGCCCCTGCATCCTGACCGTGCTCACATTGATCACCTCCGTCCGGACACAGGAGAACCGCCACCATGGCACTCGACAGTTACCACCACGGCGTGCGCGTCGTCGAAGTCAACGAAGGCACCCGCACCATCCGCACCATTGCCACCGCCGTGATCGGCCTGCTTGGCCATGCGGAAGATGCCGACGCCACCACCTTCCCGCTCAACACCCCGGTCATCATCACCGACGTGCAAAAAGCCGTTGGCAAAGCAGGCACCCAAGGCACCCTGGCCAAAGCGCTGCAAGCGATCGCCGACACCGTCAACACCATCACCATCGTCGTGCGCGTTGCCAAAGGCGCCACCGACGAAGAGACCACCTCAAACGTCATCGGCGCCGCCAAGCCGGATGGCAGCTATACCGGCCTCAAGGCTCTGCAACGGGCCAGCTCTGCCACCGGCATCACCCCGCGCATCATCGGCGCGCCGGGGCTCGACACCCTGCCGGTCGCCACTGAACTGGCCGCCGTGGCGGTCAAGCTGCGCGCCTTCACCTACGTCTCAACCCACGGCTGCAACACCCCGACCGAGGCGCTGGCCTACCGCCAGAACTTCGGCCAGCGTGAAGTCATGCTGGTTCATGGCGACTTCAAAAAGTGGGATACCACCGCCAACGCCGAGTCCATCATCTGGGCCACCGCCAAAGCCTTGGCCATGCGCGCCAAGATTGACAAAGAGGTTGGCTGGCATAAAACCCTTTCCAACGTCGCCGTAACTGGCGTAGAAGGGCTGACCAAGCAAGTGTTCTGGAGCCTGCAAGACCCCGACACTGATGCGGGCCTGCTCAACGAAAAAGACATCACCTGCCTGATCCAGTCCGAAGGGTTCCGCTTCTGGGGCTCCCGCACCTGCTCGGATGACCCCCTGTTCCAATTCGAGAACTACACCCGCACCGCCCAGATCCTCGCCGACACCATCGCCGAGGCCCACATGTGGGCGGTAGACAAGCCGATGACCCCCACCCTGGTCAAAGACATCATCGAAGGCATCAAGGCCAAGGGCCGCGAGCTGGTCAGCCTCGGTTACCTCATCGGTTTCGACTGCTGGTACAACGAGGAGGTCAACGACAAAGACACCCTCAAGGCGGGCAAGCTCTACATCGACTACGACTACACCCCCGTGCCGCCGCTTGAAAACCTCATGTTCCAGCAGCGCATCACCGACCGCTATCTGGTCGACTTCGCCGCCCGCGTGGCCGCAGCATAAGGAGCATCAACCATGGCACTGCCTCGCAAACTCAAATACCTCAACCAGTTCCTCGACGGCGACAACTGGATCGGCGTCGCAGAAGAGTACACACCGGCTAAACAGGCTCTGAAACTCGAAGCCTACCGCGCAGGCGGTATGCCGGGGGCGGCCCATATCAACATGGGCCTCGAGGATGACGCCCTCGATACCGAGTTCACCTTCGGCGGCTACGAAGCGGCCCTGTTCAAAAAGCAGCATCAAGCCAAGATTGACGGCGTCATGCTCCGCTTTGCGGGCTCATTCCAGCGAGACGACACCGCCCAGGTATCTGCGGTCGAGATCGTCCAGCGTGGCCGCATCCAGCAGATCGATGGCGGCACCCTCAAGACCGGCGACAACTCCCAGCAAAAAGTCACCATGAAAAACACCTACTACAAGGTGACCATCGACGGCGAAGAGCTGGTCGAGATCGACACCATCAACATGATCTGGAAAGTCGGCGGCGTCGACATGATGGCCGAACACCGCAAGGCCATGGGCCTCTAATCCACCCAACCACATCCGGGCGGCACTGCCGCCCGTTACTACATACCGAACAGGACAAACACCATGAAAATGAACAAAGTCACCCTCGACACCCCCATCCAGCGCGGCGACACCACCATCACCGAGATCAACGTGCGCAAACCGCAATCCGGCGAACTGCGCGGCCTCAACCTGACCGACATCCTGCAGATGGATGTCAACGCCCTCACCAAGCTGCTGCCGCGCATCACCATCCCGGCACTGACCGAGGCTGACGTCAGCGCCCTCGAACCGGCAGACCTGATGCAACTGGGGCATGAGGTAGGCTCTTTTTTGGTACCGAAGAAAATGGCCTACCTCACTGCGTAGACGACCTGATGGCCGACTTGGCCATCATCGCCCACTGGCCGCCGTCTGAAATGGCGGCCATGGAGCTCGACGAGCTGATGGGCTGGCACCAACGCCTTGTTGAGCGATACAACCACATCAACGGGGCAGACGAATCATGAGCACACTCAAGTTACAAATCCTGCTCGGGGCGGTGGACAAACTCACCGCCCCCCTCAAGGCCGTCACCGGCCAAAGCCGCATCACCGCCAAAGACCTCGCCGACACCAAGGCCAAAATGCGAGACCTTGAAAAACAGTCCGGCCAGATTGACGGCTATCGCACCCTCGGCAAACAGATCGGCGCCACCCGGGCAGAACTGACTCAGGCGCAGCAAACCGCCCAGCGTATGGCCCGCGAACTGGCAACGACCAGCAACCCGACCAAAGCCATGACCCGCGATCTGGAAAAGGCCAAGGTGGCAGTGCGTGACCTCACCAACAAAGAGCGGGAAATGGTCAGCCGACACGGCGCCATGAAAACCGCCATGCAGCAGGCGGGTATCAACACTAAGCAACTCAGCCAGCACCAGCGCCAACTCAAGACTGATCTGGCCGCCACCACCGCCCAACTGGAACAGCAACGGAGCAAGCTGGCCCAGGTCAGCGCACAGCAAAAACGCCTCGTCCAGGTCAAGGCCAACTACGACAAGACTATGAACCTGCGGAATGCCATGGCAGGACATGGCGCCGCCGGAATGGCCACCGGTGCGGCGGGGCTCTACAAAATCAACTCGATCGCCTCGGTCGGTATCGACTTCGACGCCCAGATGTCAAAGGTGCAGGCCCTCACCCGCCTGCAGAAGGGCAGCGCCGAGCTGGCCATGTTGCGTCAACAGGCGCGGGATCTCGGGGCATCAACCAGCTTTACCGCCATGGATGCCGCGCAGGCGCAAGGCTTCTTGGCGATGTCTGGCTTTAACCCGAAACAGATTAAGGCAGCGATGCCGGACATGCTCGACCTCGCCAAAGCATCCGGCGTGGGGCTTGACCAGACGGCCGATATTGCCTCCAACATTCTCAGCGCCTTCAAGATGGAGGCGGCCCAGATGGGCAGGGTCAGCGATACGCTGGCGCTCACCATGACCACATCAAACGTAGACCTCAACATGTTGGCGGAAACCATGAAATACATGGGCCCCATCGCCAACAAGGCAGGCATGAGCCTTGAAGAAGCGGCCGCCGCCGCTGGCTTGCTGGGGAACATCGGTATTCAGGGGTCAAACTCAGGTACCGCCCTGCGCGCCATGCTGAACCGGCTGGCAGGGCCGACCAGCAAAGCCGACAAGTTGATGAAAAGTCTGGGGGTGACCACCAAAGACGCCAGCGGCAACATGCTCAACATCGTGGACATCATGGCCCAGGTCGCCAAACAAACGGAGAAGATGGGCAACGCTGACCAGTTGGCCGCATTCAAAGAGATCTTTGGTGAAGAAGCCGCATCAGGGATGGCCGAACTGATTGGCCAAGCCGGGGCCGGTGGCTTTGCCAAATACGTCGCCATGATCCGGCAACAGAGCAAAGGGGTGGCGAAAGAGATGGCCGTAGTGATGGGGGACAACGCCCGCGGCGATCTGGATAACATGACCTCGGCGTGGGAAGACCTCAACATCCAGCTGCTGGAAACCCAGAACGGGCCACTGCGCGGCCTGATCCAGCAAGTGACCAGCATGACCCAAGCCGCTGGCGTCTGGATGCGTGAAAGCCCAGAGCTCACCGCCACCATCACCAAGGTCGCCGCCATCATCGCCGTCACCGCTGCCGTGGGCGGTGGCCTGCTGCTGGTGCTGGCTGGCCTGCTGGGGCCAATCGCCGCACTCAAGATGGGGTTTGGCATGATGTTGACCATGGGCGGGCCACTGCTGACCGTGCTCAAGGGGCTAACCATGGGCTTTGTAAAACTGGGGCTTGCCATCCTCACCACCCCCATCGGCTGGATTATCGCGGGTATTGCCGCCATCACTGCCGCTGCTTACCTCATCTACAAAAATTGGGATCAGCTCGGGCCGTGGTTCAAATCCACCTGGGAGAAGTGCAAAGCGGCCACCGGTGAATTCTGGGACTACCTGACCACTCTGCCATCCAGGGCGCTCAACGCGGGCAAAGCCATCATCGACGGCCTGATCGGCGGTATCTCGGCCAAATGGGAAGAACTCAAGGCCAAGGTGAAATCCATCACCGACATTCTGCCGGACTGGATGAAAGGGGGATCGGCGGTCACGGCCACAGTGCGGCAATCGGGTTACCTGACCGGCAACTATAACCAGCCAGCCATTGCCACCGGCTACGGGCCGACCATGTACCAACCGCCCAAGCTGGCACCTGCCAGAGGGGGCGGGACAACCCAGATCCACGCTCCCATCAGCATCGTGCAGCAGCCGGGGCAATCCGGCGCCGATGTGGCGCAAGAGGTACGCCGTGAACTGGACCGCCGCGAACGGCTGGCATCTGCCCGCACCCGTGCCAGCCTGCGCGACACCAACTAAGGAGGCACCACCATGATGATGACCTTGGGCTGGTTCGTGTTCCAGCGCTCCACCTTCGCCCCCCAGTCACAACAGGATGACCGTGCATGGCGCCACCCGGGCAACCCTCGGGTGGGCGCTCGTCCGGCCTACCAGTACACAGGGCCGGATGATGAAACCACTGTGCTATCCGGCACCCTCTACCCTGAACTGACGGGCGGGCCTGTTACCCTCGACCTACTCCATGAAATGGCCGCCACCGGCAAAGCCATCCCCCTGATCCAGGGGGATGGCGTGATGCGGGGATATTTCGTCATCGAGCGCACCAGCGTCACCCGCTCCGAGTTCTTCTCTGACGGCGCCGCCCGCAAGCTGGATTTCACCATGAACCTCAAGCGGGTGGACGACGACGAAAACACCCTGGGCAACAAGCTGCTGGGCCGCGCCATCGGTGGCATCGCCAGTCGGCTGGGCATCAGCAACATCGTCGGCACCATCGGCAACAAGATCGGGGGCCTGCTGTGAGCCTGACTGATAACGTGGTGACGGCTGTCACCAGCACCCTGACCAGCCAGCTGGGGCAATTCAGCATCACCGGGGCCGATCATCCGGCTCCGGCTTACCAGCTGCTGATCGACGGCAAGGACGTATCCGCTACCATCCGGCCCCGCCTGATAAGCCTCAACATCACCGATAATCGCGGGTTTGAAGCCGACACCATCGACATCGAACTCGACGACAGCGACGGCAAACTGGCGATGCCACGCCGTGGCGCCAGAATGCGCATCATGATCGGCTGGCAGGGCCAACCGCTGGTTGATAAGGGGGAATACACCATCGACGAGGTGGAGCACACCGGCACACCGGACAAGCTCACCATCCGGGGCAAATCTGCCGATCTGCGCGGCAACCTCAACAAGCTGCGCCAGACCAGCTATCACCAGCAGACCGTCGGCAGCATTGTCGATGCCATCGCCCAGCGCCACGGGCTGATCCCAGCCTGCGCCGAACGCTTCAAGGGCATGCAGATTGACCACATCGACCAGCAGAACGAAAGCGATCCCGCCTTCCTCACCCGCTTGGCCGGTCAATGTGGCGCCATCACTACCATCAAATCAGGGCGGCTGCTGTTTATCGGCCAGGGCAAGGGGCTCACCGCCAGCGGTAAGCCACTCCCCTCAGTCACCCTCACCCGCCAGGACGGCGATCAGCACCGCTTCGCCGTTGCTGACCGTGACGCTTACACCGGCGTCGTGGCCAACTGGCACGACCCGAAGAAGGCCACCACCGAAGGCTCGACCCTCAAGCGCAAACGCAAGAAGAAGCCAAAGCCGGAGCAGGCACTGCCGAGTGACACCACCGTAGACAAAGAAGGCCGCGAACTGCTGATTGGCGACAGCGAAAACGTCAAGGTGCTGCGCCACATCTACGCCAACCAGACCAACGCCATGCGCGCCGCCCGCGCCGAGTGGGAACGCCTGCAACGTGGCGTTGCCGAGTTCGAGATAACCCTCGCCAAAGGCCGCCCCGAGCTATACCCGGAACAACCCACCACAGTCAGGGGGTTCAAACAGCAGATCGACGAGGCCAGCTGGGTGCTGACCAAAGTCAGCCACAGCCTGAGCAACAGCGGCTACACCAACACCATCAACCTCGAAGTCGCCATCGACGACCTGCCGGAAGTCGAGTAATAACGAAGCAGGACAACAAGGTTGTGGTAGATACGGTATGAGTGCCGGATGCTGCTTCTGTACATCCACACAGTAATGTTATGATCGAAAAACCCTCAACTCTCGGCCAAACCTAATGAATGCTAACCAGATAAAATCGGCTGTACGGAATGCTATCCAAGCTGTAACTGATGACATGGATTTAGAGCTCGGTGTTGGCCCCATAAACGAGTCTGACTGGGCCTACTTATCTGGTGGGTATGGGCTCTTAAACTGGGAGGTCGGGCTAACTAAGTATGGCAACGATGATTGGTCATTCGACGTTGCCCTGAAAGTAGCACCTGGGATGAACACTCTTGATGCTGCAATCCTAGGGGTCTTCAAGCCTGAAACTGATACGCTAGAAATGCATCTGGTCGAGTCCTTCATAAGGAACCCTCAACACCCCCTGAAGGGGCGTGTTTTTGAGATGATGGTGATTGCATCTTACTTGTTCATTGCTGCCGTAGATGGTACCAATGTAAGACTGGTGGATGTGGGGCCAGAACTGACAACGTACTATCGTACCTTTGGCTTCGAAACTGACGGGCAAGACATGGTGCAAACCGTGTCAGGACTTGCAGAGCAGTTCATCATGATTGTAGCTGGGACTTCTGATGCCGATAACATGGAGTAAGTTCTGAGCATCAAGCTGGGACTTACTGACCAGTTTTCACTCGACATCAAGTGTCAACAGTGTAGAATTAGTCACCCAAAACGAGCCGGTAGCAGTAGTGAAAAACTACGTGCAACTCGACACAGAGATCTAGCGCACTTTACAGCCAAGAAAAAGTTGACTTTACTGGTATAAAATCAGATCAAATAGACATGCGTTAGATTAAAGAATTTTAGGCCAACGCAAATAGAGAGCATGACATGAAACATACTCAGCATTGCGCCGATGAACGTAAACTCGGCGCCCAAGATGTATACAGCCGCCTGGGTGAAGCTCTTGGTAACGTACTGGCTGCGACTAAAGAGCTGAAAAAAGACAAATTTAAGTTTAACGGCCCTGAGCTTAGTGGCCCAAGAAAATGCACGAAACAAGCGGCATGAAAGATTAAGTAATAAAAAAGCACCTTCGGGTGCTTTTTTATTACCTGCAAAACAGAGCCTTATCAGCCAGCAATGTAACTACCGAGTAGCCTCTGCCGCCATTTTGCCGCCACTATCGAAACAAGCGAACCAGCAATCAACCGTAAGCCGCTGATATAAAATGACTTTTAAGATGTCAAAAATCCCATACTAAAGAGCATAGAACTTTTTCGGCATGTTATCGATCTCGAATAGTTATTTAAAAACAATCACTTAAAATAAAAACATCCGCAATTCTCCCTGCGGATGCCAGTAAATGGCGGCCCTTGCCCGACTGAATTCAGATTGCACTTCGGCTGCCTCAGGGCTAAGCCTCGGCAGCAAATCTGATAACAATGGAAGCAAGATGGGCTTATCCGGCGATCGGTTAGATGATGTGTCCAAACCGCGGACAGGCTGTTGGGCCGATATGATAGCACCGTTTGCAGAGAAAATGCCTGGCAAACGTATGCCAAAAACAGGAAAAATCGGCATCACCCTCTCCATTCGGCATATCTCGAGCGCCAAACGACTAACCTGCCGTCCCTGCTGCCGAGTCCAAATGAACTGTGCGGCAAATCGCAGATAAAAAAATAGCAGGGGGAGGATTTACCTCACGCACCTGCTGCTTTCTCGCCTCTGCCTGGTTGGGCAGCTCGTCTTAGCGACGTGTGACGAAGGGGTTAGGGTAGCTGAAACCCTGGGTATACAAAGAGGGGGCAAACCAATAGGTTGAGTTGCTGCCTGGCATATTGAAACTCCTGATTGCTTAACAAGTTACGTACCTTTAATGCGGGCTCAAATCCTTGAACGAACACTCGGTTCCATGGAGGCGCACTTGCTTTGCTTCGGTTCCCTGGAGGCTTTCATCGTCATCCTGACGGGTGGCGAACCACGGGAGCTAATTTACCAGTCGGTGCGTAAAATTCAATATTTTTGTGAGATAGGTCACACATTTTCTTTTCTATCGATCAGCGTCGTCCGAACCTGACGATCGTACTGCCTGGTTGCCATCAGCCAGCACAAGCTGCCTGCGATTTGCGCTGATTGCTCACATTTTTGTGTGATTGACTGTATTATCGTTATCCTCTTCCCCGGCCCGCTGATGGGGCCCTGTTAATTCCGTGCTGGTAAGGAGTCCCGACGTGGCACAGCTTAGCTCTCTCTCTCCCAAACTGATTTGGCATTTCTTCGAACAGATCTGCTCCATTCCCCACCCTTCCAAACATGAAGCCAAACTGAGCGCCTGGATCATCCAATGGGCTCAAGGGGAAGGTCTGGCGGTCAAGCAGGACAAGGTCGGCAACATCATCATCAAGAAACCGGCCACCCCGGGGATGGAAAATCGCAAAGCAGTGGTACTGCAGGCCCACATCGACATGGTGCCGCAGGCCAACGCCGACACCAAACACGACTTCGCGACCGATCCCATCGATGCCTATGTCGATGGCGAGTGGGTCACGGCCCGTGGCACCACTCTGGGTGCCGACAACGGCATCGGCATGGCCGGTTGCTTGGCCGTACTGGCTGACAAGACCATCAAGCACGGTCCGCTGGAAGTGCTGCTGACCACAGACGAAGAGACCGGTATGACCGGCGCCTTCGGTCTGGAAGCGGGCTGGCTGGAGGGCGAAATTCTGCTCAACACCGACTCCGAAGAGGATGGCGAAGTCTATATGGGCTGCGCTGGCGGTGTGGATGCCAATATCCGCTTCCCGCTCGAGCTGGTTGATGCCAGCGAAGGCGAAGCGTTCGAACTGGCCGTGAAAGGGCTGCGTGGCGGTCACTCCGGTTGCGATATCCATCGCGGTCGTGGCAACGCCAACAAGCTGCTGGTGCGTCTGCTCAAAGCAGCCGAGCCGCTGGGTGTTCGTCTGGCCGAGATCCACGGCGGCACGCTGCGCAACGCCATCCCGCGCGAAGCCCGTGCCACCCTGCTGGTGCCTGCTGTCAGCGTAAACGAGTTCAAGGCGCTGGTTGACCGCTACACCGGGATCTACCAGACCGAACTGGCCGCCACCGAGCCGAACCTGACCGTGCTGGTCAACAACGCCGCCAAACCGGCCAAGCTGATGAGCGTCTCCCTGCAGCAGCGCCTGCTGGATGCCCTGATGGCCTGCCCGAACGGCGTGATGCGCATGAGCGATGCCATGCCCGGCGTGACCGAAACCTCTACCAACCTGGGGGTCATCAAGACTCAGGATGGCGAAGTGTACGTCCAGTGCCTGATCCGCTCCCTGATTGACTCCGGCCGCGAGAGCATCGAGCAGATGACCCGCTCCCTGTTCACCCTCGCAGGCGCCAGCTGCGAATTCACCGGTGCCTACCCGGGTTGGGCGCCGAACGTGGACTCCCCTGTCATGGCGCTGGTTCGCAACAGCTACCAGACCCTGTTCGGCACCATGCCCAACGTCATGGTGATCCACGCCGGCCTCGAGTGCGGTCTGTTCAAGAGCGCCTATCCGGAGTGGGACATGGTCTCCTTCGGCCCGACCATCCGCGGTGCCCACTCCCCTGACGAGAAGGTACATATCCCGGCAGTCGAGCGTTTCTGGCAACTGCTGGTGCACGTGCTGGAAGCGATTCCGGCCAAATAACCCGGCCTGCGCCACACGGCAAAACAAAGCCCCGCACTGCTGCGGGGCTTTTTGTTGTCTATTCCAACCCGACGTTGGCGCTTACCGAATGCCGCGGGCCTCGCGGATCCACTCCCAGGCTTGCTGGATCTCCTGGGTCTTCTCCTTGGCCATCTCCATCATCTCCGGCGGCAACCCTTTGGCGGCCAGCTTGTCCGGGTGATGCTTGCTCATCTCCTTGCGGTAGGCGCGCTTGATATCCTGATCGCTGTCGCTCTCGCTCACCCCCAGCAACTGGTAGGCATTCTTGAGGCGATCCGCAGAGGGTGCCGCCTGCCGATACTGCTGGCCACCGGAATGGCTCCCCTGATACTGGCCATGAGCCTGATTGAAGAAGTTCATCTGCGCTTCGGCCATCGCCAGAATACGGGCCAACTCGATGCGGCTGAAACCCAGCTCGTCGGCAATGGTATGCAGAATGGCGCGCTCGCCCTCCTCCACCCGCCCGTCGGCAAAGGCCGCCTGCAACTGCACTTCGAGGAAGAAGCGCAGAATATCGCGCTGCCCCAGACTGGCACGGCGGAACTCGGCCAGGGTCTCGCGTAGCGGGAAGTCGGCCTCCTTACCGAGACGAAACGACTCCTGTGCCCGGGCACGCTGCTCCCCCACCAATCGCATCCGATCCATCAGGTTGGAGGCAACCCGGATCTCCTGTTCGGTCACCTGGCCGCTGGACTTGGCGATATGACCCATCACCGAGAAGGTGGCGTGGAAGAAGACGGCTTGCTGCTCCTGACTCGGGCCGCGACGAAACGCCCCCTGCAGCCCCATGCCACGGTCGAAACGGTGGCCGATCCAGAGGCCAATCAGGGCGCCGATGATATTGCCGAGCAGAAAACCGAAGAAGGCGCCCAGCACCTTACCCCAAATACGCATGGTTCAAGACCTCTTGAAGTTAATGAGTGCGGGCCTGGAGCTGGTCATCCAGCTCGCGCAGACGGTCGACCGTGCCGATATCGCGCCACTCGCCAGCGAGCAGGCTGCCGCCCACCCGCCCTTGCGCCATCCAGTCACGGAGCAGGGGCGCCAGCTTGCGGGCACCGCCCGCGAGACCGGCAAAGGCCGCCGGATCATATAGTCCGACCCCGCTGAAGGTAAACGCTGGCGTATCCACGACTCGCCCCCCTTGCAGGGCAAAGTCCCCGCTCGGGTGTTGGGGCGGGTTGGGCACCAGCCAGAGGTGGGCCAAGTCATCGCCAAGGGGCTGGCTGACCAGAGTGCGATAATCGAGATCGAGCCAGGTATCGCCGTTGATCACCAAAAAGGGTTCAGAGCCCAGCAGTGGCAGCGCCTGCACGATGCCGCCCGCGGTCTCCAGCGCGCTCTCCTCGGCCGACCAGTGGATGGTCACACCAAGCGCACTGCCATCACCAAGGCTCTCGACCAGCTTGTGGCCGAGCCAGGCGTGGTTGATCACCAGCTCGGTCACGCCAGCTGACTTCAACTTTTCGATATGGTGGACGATGAGCGGTTTGCCCCCCACCGCCAGCAGCGGCTTGGGCAACAGGTCGGTCAGCGGGCGCATCCGCTCGCCACGGCCAGCGGCCAGGATCATCGCTTTCATGGTTTAACTCCAGCGTTGGCGATCCCTGGCAACACCACCTGCTCCAGCCACTGACCAAAACGGGCCAGTACCGGATAGGCGCCACCGTGAGTGCGACAGACATCCACCACATAGCCGAGGGTGCGGGGAATATCCTTGAGATAACCGGACTTGCCGTCGCGATGATAGAGCCGGGTGAAGATCCCCGCCGCTTTCAGGTGGCGCTGCATGCCGGTCAGGTCGGCACCACGGCGGAAACTGGCATAATCGAGTTCACCAAGCAGCCCCGCCTGTTGCAGGGTGGCAAAACCGTGGCGCATCCCTTCATCGATCACCTCATCCGGCCAGCGCACGTAGCAATCTTTGAGCAGGGAGACCAGGTCATAGCTCAGGGGCCCGATCACCATGTCCTGAAAATCGATGATGGCCAGCCGGCTGCTCTCGGGGGTATCTCCGCCACATACCATCAGGTTGCGACTGTGGAAATCTCTATGCATCACCCCCTGCGGCTGGGCCAGATTGCAGGCAGTGAGGCAAGCGAAGGTCTCGTCCAGCAGTTGCTGCTCTTCATGGCTCAGGCTCAGTTGCAGATGATGGCCAAGCAGCCACTCGGGGAAAATGCTGTTCTCCCGCGCCATAAATGCCGCATCGAAGGGTTCAAGCGCCAGTTCAACCGCCCCTAGGCGGGGCAGCAAATCAATCGCCTTGCCATACCAGGCCAGTACGTTGTGTTCGTTCAGGCAGCTGATCAGCTGAGTATCGCCCAGGTCACTCACCGCCAGCAGACCCTGTTCGTAGTCCACCGCCTTGACCTCTGGCGCCAACAGCTGACGCGCCTGCAAGGCCGCCGCGTTACGAACAAACTCATGATTTTTTTCGGTTTTCGGATTGGCATCCACCCAAACCAGACCACCACCGCGATAGTAGCGACGGAAGCTGGCATCACCGGAAATGAGGGTCAACTGAAGATTGGCATCACCGGAAATACGGCGTGCCCACTGCAATAGCAGGGAATCGCGATCGTGCATAAGTAGAGGACCAAGGTGGAAAGCAGCACTTGGCTGTTAGCCCTGGCCGCAATAATGCTTTATCATTGCCGGCTAACATAAAGCAATGACATGCAATGTCAACTCGATGAAACCTGTCGTAAAATGCATGCCTTGGATCAACCGTATCTATCACGGATTGCACGAGTCTTTCACATGACCAAATGGACACTGGGGTACCGCTATCCCATCGCCCTGACTATCAGCCTGGCCCCCGCACTCACCCCTATGATGGTGCAGGCGGCCCCGTTCGAAGCGCCGCCAGCCACCGGCATTCTTGATAGTCTCTGCTATGACTATGTTCCCAAGATAGAAAAGCCTTCATCGGATCAGGATGCCAATGCGCAGCCGGTCGAGGTTGATGCTGACCGTCTCGAGGCCAAACAGGGCGGCACCGCCGTCTATGAAGGGGACGTCAAGGTTCGTCAGGGTGTTCGCAAGTTTGACTCCGATTATGCACAGCTCGATCAGAAGAGCCGGGATGTCATCGCCATCGGCAACATCTATTACAACGACGGTCAGGTGACCGTCACCAGCGACAAGACCCTCAAATCCAACCTGGATACCAAAAACTCCGAGCTGGAGGAGGGCAAGTATCAGGTGCATGGCTCACCGGTGCGCGGCTTTGCCAAACGCGTGGTGATGACCAACAACAACCAGAACATCACCATGGAGGGAGCCCAGTACACTACCTGCCCCCCCGGTCAGGAAGTGTGGACCCTCAAGGCGGGCAGCATCGACATCGACCAGAAAGAGGTGTTCGGCGAAGCCTGGAACGCCAGCCTCTGGCTCTATGACTACCCGGTGTTCTACTTCCCCTATATCAACTTCCCCATCAAGGATGAACGGAAGACAGGTCTGCTCTACCCGGGTTACAAACAGAGTTCCGGCAACGGCATGGAGATCACCCAGCCCTTCTACTGGAACATTGCCCCCAACTACGATGCCACCATCACCTCCCGCTTTATGGACAAACGCGGCCTGATGGAACAGGTAGAGTTTCGCTACATGCCGGACCCAGCCCATACCGGTACCCTCTATTTTGAAAGCCTCAGGGATGACAAGCAGTATGATGCTGGCAACCCGAGCTTTACCAACCCGTCGACAGGGACTCCGTACCTCTCAGATGGTCATCGTTACCTGATGAATATTCGTCACGGATCCACCCTGATGGATGGCTCCCTGCGTTTAGGCATCGACTACACCCAGGTACGGGACAAGGATTACAACTACTTTAACGACTTCAGCCCGCAAGTGGGCACCCAGGTCGACAGCCAGTTGCAGCAATCCTTTACCGCCGGTTACTACCAGCAGAACTGGAACCTCACCTCCGAGGTGCGTCGCTATCAGATCCTGAGTCCCTACGCGCTGCTGCCCCACGAGATGCTGCCACGCATCAACTACAACTACTTCCAGCAGGGGAAATGGTTCGATCTGGCCTGGAACAGCGAGCTGACCAAGTTTGGCTATGACAGCGGCAGCGCCACTGCCCAGCAGGCCGGTGAGCGTTATACCGCTACCCGTCTGCATCTGGCTCCCACCCTGACCATCCCCCTGGTCGATGCGCCGGGTTACTACCTTATAAGCCAGTACAAACTGATGTTTACCTCCTACAACCAGGAGATCCCCAAAGACCTGATTAGCCAGGATCGCAGTAAATTTACAGACGCAGATAGCCAGCAGCTGACCCTGAAAGACGGCACCATTACCCGCACCTTGCCGTCCTTCCGCCTCAAGGGGGGCGTCAACTTCGATCGTCCGGTAGACTGGTATGATGGCAAGGGCACTCAGACCCTGGAGCCTGAGTTCCAGTACCTCTATATCCCTTACAAGAATCAGGACGAAATAGGGATTTACGACTCCACCACCACCCGTCAGGACTACTACAGCCTGTTCAGCGATCGCCGCTACGCCGGTCTCGACCGCATCAGCGATGCCAACCGGGTCACCGTTGGCCTGACCAGCCGGGTCTATGACAATGTGGGGGACGAGCGGTTACGTCTGGCGGTAGCCCAGGCCTTCGAGATGACACCACCCAAGGTGCGCCTCTACCCGTCCGATCAGGAAAACACCAACGCCCGCTCCCTGCTCTCGTTCGAGGGGGATGCCCGGATCACCGATAAGTGGTTCGCCCATGCCGGCACCCAGTACGATACCTCCGAGGGGGAATTTACTGCCGGCAACGGTGCAGTCGAATACCGGACCGGCAAGCTGACCACCCAGGTCAACTACCGCTATATCCAGGACGGCAACCGGGATTATCGCTACCCGAGCAATCCTGCTCTGGCCGAAGACCTCAGCCAGGCTGGTCTGGTGATGATGGCGCCGATCGCCGATCAGTGGCAGATGTATGGCGGTTACTATCGCGATATCAAGCAGGATGTGAACATTGACCGCAAGATCGGTGTCAAATACGACTCCTGCTGCTGGAGCATCAACATGAGCCTGGAGTGGCACAACCAGCCGGACAACATCACTCTGAAGCCCACTTCGGAAAAAGTCATTGGTCTGCAGTTTGAAATGAAGGGACTTGGCAGCGTGGGTACCGGTGGCCGCAGTGTCACACTGGATACCGAGCTGTTGCCCTATGTTCGCCCGTTTAATCTGAAAGACCAGCAATGATGCTGGTCCAGCCTTGAGAGATGGATATGAAAAAGACCCTGATTGCCCTGCTGACCGCGGGAATGTTCGGCGCCATGAGCCAGGCCGCACTGGCTGCGCCCGAGCTGATGGACAAAGTGCTGGCCGTGGTCAACAAGGACGTAGTGCTGTCCAGTCAACAGGACGCACTGGTCAACAAGGTAAAACTCTCCGCCCAGGAGAGCGGCCAGTCTCTGCCTGACGATGCCACTCTGCGCAAACAGGCACTCGACCGTCTGATCCAGGAGAGCCTGCAGTTGCAACTGGCGGATCGCCAGGGGCTGAAGATCAGCGACACCCAGCTGGAACAGGCTATTCAGGGCATCGCTGCCGACAACAAGATGACCCTGGATCAGCTGCGGGCCCAGCTCGCCCGTGAAGGGATGACCTATGCCCAGTATCGGGAAGAGGTGCGCCGCGAGATCCTGATGAACGAGGTGCGCCGCAACCAGGTGCGCCGCCGTATCAACATCTCCGAGCAGGAGGTGAAGCAGGTGGTGGAGATCCTGAAGAAACAGGGTCAACAGCAGAACGAATACCACGTCGGCCATATCCAGATTGCCCTGCCGGACAACCCCACAGCCGCCCAGCTGGATGCCGCCAAGAGCAAGATCGAGCGCATTCTGGCCGCCCTCAAGCAAGGTGCCGACTTCCGCAAACTGGCCATTGCCGAGAGTAACGGTCCCAAGGCGCTGGAAGGGGGTGATTGGGGCTGGATGAGCCCGCAAGAGATGCCGACCCTGATGGCGGAAGCGGTGCAAGGTGCCAAGAAGGGCGACATCGTCGGCCCGCTGCGCTCCGGCGCCGGCCTGCACATCGTCAAGGTGTTCGACACCAAGGGTCAGCAACAAGTGATGCAGACCGAGGTGAAGGCACGTCACATCCTGATCAAGCCCTCCATCATCCTGAGCGAAGAGAAAGCCAAGGGGATGCTGGATGGCATTCTGCACGACATCAAGAGCGGCAAGGCCAGCTTCGCCAGCATGGCGGAGAAGTACTCCGAAGATCCGGGCTCTGCGGTGCAGGGTGGCGAACTGGGCTGGTCTGATCCCAACGTCTATGTCCCCGAGTTCCGCGACATGGTCAACCGTCTGCAACCGGGCCAGATCAGTGCCCCGTTCCGTACCAGCCATGGCTGGCACATCGTGCAGGTGGAAGATCGCCGCAGCCAGGATGCGACCGACAAGGCTCAGGAGCAGCGCGCCTACCAGCTGATCTACAACCGTCGCTTCGTGGAAGAGTCCCAGGCGTGGCTGGATGAGCTGCGTGACGAAGCCTACATCCAGATCGAAGGAGCCGGTAGCTGATGAGCTGCCGTCGCCTTGCCGTTACCCCGGGCGAACCGGCCGGGATCGGCCCGGATCTGGTGCTGCAGATTGCCCAGCAGGATTGGCCGCACCAGTTGGTGGTCATTGCCGATCCAGCTTTGCTGCGCGAGCGGGCGGCCCTGCTGGGGCTGTCCATAGAGCTTGAGCCCTACGATGCAGGAGTCCCTGCTCATCCGCAGCGGGCGGGCACCCTGACCGTCTGTCCGGTCCCCCTCGGAGCCCCCGTGGTACCGGGCGAGCTGAACGAAGGCAACGGCGCCTATGTGCTGGCGACCCTGCAACGCGCCTGCGATGGCAACCTCAGCGGCGAATTTGCCGCCGTGGTGACCGGACCGGTGCACAAGGGGATCATCAACCAGGCCGGCGTCTCGTTCAGCGGCCACACCGAGTTCTTTGCCCAGCAGTCTGGCACCGCCGATGTGGTGATGATGCTGGCAACCGAGGGACTGCGGGTTGCACTGGCGACCACCCATATTCCGCTGGCCTATGTAGCGATGGCCATCACCGAGGATCGCCTCGGCAAGGTGATCCGGATCCTCAACGAGGATCTCGCCACCAAGTTTGGCATCGCCAAACCCCGTATTTACGTCTGCGGCCTCAACCCTCATGCCGGGGAAGGTGGCCATCTAGGACGTGAAGAGATTGACGTGATCGAACCCGCCCTGGCCACACTGCGCCAGGAGGGGATCGATCTGGTCGGCCCATTGCCGGCCGACACCCTGTTCCAGGAGAAATACCTCAAGGATGCGGATGCGGTACTCGCCATGTACCACGACCAGGGTCTGCCAGTGCTCAAATACAAGGGCTTCGGCAGTTCGGTCAATATCACCCTGGGGCTTCCCTTCATCCGCACTTCGGTGGATCACGGCACCGCACTGGATCTGGCAGGCAAGGGCCTCGCCGACTCGGGCAGCCTGATCACCGCGATCAACCACGCCATCAAGATGGTAGAGAAAAAAAGATATGAGCAGTAAGGTGCAGAGCAACAAAGTGCACATGGGCCACACCGCCCGTAAGCGTTTCGGTCAGAACTTCTTGCACGATCGCTACGTGATCGATCAGATCGTGGCCGCCATCAATCCGCAGCCGGGTCAGAACCTGGTGGAGATCGGCCCGGGTCTGGCCGCGCTGACCGAGCCGGTCGCCTCCCAGATGGACAAGATGACCGTGGTCGAGCTGGACCGGGATCTGGCGGCACGTCTGCGTGAGCACCCGACCCTCAAGGACAAGCTGACCGTTATCGAAGCGGATGCCATGCGTTTTGACTTCGGCACCCTGATGGGTGAAGGCAAGGGGCCACTGCGTATCTTCGGCAACCTGCCCTACAACATCTCCACCCCGCTTATCTTCCACCTGTGCGAGTTTGCCGACCGGGTTGAAGACATGCACTTTATGCTGCAAAAGGAAGTGGTTCTGCGTCTGGCCGCCGGTCCCGGCAGCAAGGCTTACGGCCGCCTGAGCGTGATGACCCAGTACTACTGCCAGGTAGTGCCAGTGCTGGAAGTGGGCCCTGGCGCCTTCAAGCCGGCGCCGAAAGTGGACTCTGCCGTGGTACGCCTGATCCCGCACAAGAATCCCACCATAGTCGCCAAGGATATCCGTTGCCTGAACCGCGTCTGTACCGAGGGCTTCGGCCAACGTCGCAAGACCATTCGCAACAGCTTCTCCAACTTCATCACCGACGCCCAGCTGACCGAGCTTGGTATCGATGGCAACCTGCGCCCGGAGAATCTCTCCCTCGAGCAGTTTGTCATGATCGCCAACTGGCTGGCAGATCAGCCAAAGGCCTGATCCTGTGGCACTCCCGCACATCGAGATCCGCCCATACCCCGTATATGTGGCGGAATCCAAAGACCCTTACCAGTTTCACTATCTGATCGAGATTGAGAATCTGGGACCCGGCCCGGTGCAACTGCTGCACCGGCGCTGGCTCATCACCGATGCCAATGGCAAGATGCTGGAAGTGGCAGGCCCGGGCGTGGTCGGGGAACAACCCGTCATTGCCGAAGGTGAGACCTACCGCTACCAGAGCGGCGTGCCGCTGGCGACCCCGCTCGGGGTGATGGAAGGGAGCTATACCCTGCAAGATGGCTCTGGCCAGCAGTTCGAGGCGTCCATCGCCCCCTTCACGCTGGCCATCCCCAATATTATCAACTGAGGTTTCATGGCGAACTGTTTTGTCGGTGACATCCAGGGCTGTTACGACGACTTGCGCCGTCTGCTGGATCTTGCCGCGTTCGATCCCGACCAAGACGTGCTCTGGCTCTGCGGCGATCTGGTCGCCCGCGGTCCGGACTCACTCAATACCTTGCGTTTTGTCAAAGGGCTGGGTAACCGCGCCGTTACCGTGCTCGGCAACCACGACCTGCACCTGCTGGCCGTCGCCGATGGCGTTGCACCGCTCAAGAAGAAAGACAAGCTGCAAAGCCTGATGGATGCCCCTGATCGGGATGAACTGCTGGAGTGGCTGCGCCACCGCCCGCTACTGGCCGAACATCCGGATCTGCCCATCATGATGGTGCATGCCGGGATCTCCCCCGCATGGGATGTCCGCACCGCCCGCAACTGCGCCCGCGAGGTAGAGAGCCTGCTGCGCGGTGACCAGTACAGCTGGCTGCTGCACAACATGTATGGCGATCAGCCCGATGGCTGGAAAGATGATCTGGTCGGGATCGACCGCTACCGCTACATCATCAACACCTTCACCCGGATGCGCTTCTGCTACTTCGATGGCCGACTCGACTTCAAATGCAAGAAGGGCCCCAAGGAGTCAACCCCGGGGCTGCGTCCCTGGTTCGAGCAGCGCGAGCATCACGTAGATGACCCCATTCTGGTGTTCGGCCACTGGGCGGCGCTGATGGGCAACACCGGCAAGAGCGACATCAAGGCACTCGATACCGGCTGCGTCTGGGGCAACAGCCTCACCCTGTGGCGCTACGAAGATGATGCCCTGATCGCCACCCCCTGCCCGGTTCACGCCAGCTAGGGGGGACGCAGCAATCTGGCGGTTGCTGCCGCACGGATGGCTACAACCCGTTCCAATAACAAAGCCCGGCTGGTTGCCGGGCTTGCTGTTTTTAGGCTCTCTGTTTTCCGGGCTGCTTAGGTTACAACTTGCGCCCCAGCCGCTTCTCAATCTGGCGCCGCTCCCACTCGGGGCCAAACAGCTTGAAGGGCTGAAACACCCGAACAGCATGGGAGGCAAGCCCCAGCCCCCACCCCAAGGTTGGCCACCAGGCCCAGATGTACTCCGGATTGCTCAGGTAGTTGATGACAAACAGCCCGCAGATCACCACCACGTAGCTGGCGGCATGGTGATAGAAGCCCTTGAGCTCCTCCACATAGCGCATTGCCGCCCGCTCCTCTGCCGATACCTGCACCGCATCCTGACCCATAGTGTCACTTCCTCTCATCTCGCGCTCCTGTTGCTCTGACCCATCCAGTTGAGCCACATCGAGTTCAAAGACGGCGGCCAGGGCCTTGAGAGATTCCAGTCCGGGTTGCTGCCCCTGCTCGATCCGCTGGATAGTGCGGACACTCAAACCAGTCAACGTTGCCAACTGATCCTGAGACCAACCCCGTTGCAATCTCAACTTCCTGACGATCATCTCGAACTCCTTGTGGTAATTGACAGGGCCAGCATAGGGCTTGCGCCGCGAAAGGTGACACGACAGATAGCCGACATACATCTGACAGTCCTTTAAAATCAGATGGTTAAGATTTTGATCTTGTCAGTCAGCCGCTCGTTCCCCCAGATATTGCACAAACCGTAACAGATAACCAGCGGGATCCTGCAGCAAAAATTCGCGCTGCCCGGCCAGCATCTCGCCCACTGGATACCAGACTTCAGTGGGCTGCCGGAAAAGTGCAATCCCGGCGGCCTGCAAGCGGTCGAGTAGCGGCTGGATCTCGGTCAGCTCCATCTGCAGATTGATCCCCCGACCGAACTGTGGCTCCAGCGCCCCGACCTGCCAACCCGCCGGATGTACCTGCTCCAGCATCAGCTGTATCTGTTGCTGCTCAAGATAAGCAAAAGGAGGGTCATCGCGCCGATAGCGGACCGAGAAGCCCAACAAACCGGTATAGAAAACCAGAGATCGAGCCAGATCGGTAACCGACAGCTCCGGTACCATGGGATTCCAATACGGCCCATCCACCGCGACAGTAGGGTTCGTCATGGCTTACAGGCTCTGCATCAGCTCGGCGGCAATTTCAAAGGAGCGCAGCCGGGCCTGATGATCGACGATGGGGCCATTGAACATCAGCTCATCGGCACGGGTTTCCGCCAGCAGCGCCTTGAGGCCATGGCGGATCTGCTCCGGATCGCCCACTAGCGAGCGAGCCAGGGTCTGCTCCATCGCCATCAGCTCCCGGGGTGCCCACTCGTCGCCAAGCTGGACGACCGGCGCGGGCAGCTTGCCCGCATCACCGCGATGAAGGCGCAAGAACTGCTGCTGCACGGTAGTGAACTGGAAACGGGCCTCCCGCTCGCTGTCGGCGGCGATCATGTTGATGCAGACCACCGCATGGGGCTTGGGCCAGCGCGCAGAGGGACGATACTGGCTGCGGTAGATTTCCAGCGCCTGCAGCAACATGGCGGGCGCGAAATGGGAGGCAAACCCGAACGGCAAGCCCATCGCCGCTGCAAGTTGCGCGCTGTAGAGGCTGGAGCCCAGCAGCCAGATGGGTAGATGCAGCCCCTGGCCGGGCACCGCCTGCACCGCGCCGATCTCGTCGCCAAAGTAGCTCATCAGCTCGCGCACATCGGCCGGAAAATCATCCACCTCGCTGCTGCGCATTCGCCGCAGCGCCCGCATGGTGCGCTGGTCGGTCCCGGGGGCGCGACCAAGGCCCAAATCGATGCGGTCGGGATAGAGAGAAGCCAAAGTGCCAAACTGCTCGGCAATCACCAGTGGCGAGTGGTTCGGCAGCATGATGCCACCCGCCCCGATCCGCAGAGTTGTGGTGGCTTCGGCCAGATGGCCGATCAGCACCGAGGTGGCGGCACTGGCAATGCCCGGCATGTTGTGGTGTTCGGCCAGCCAGTAGCGCTGGTAACCCCAGCCCTCGGCATGGCGGGCTAGATCCCGCGAACGGCGAAATGACTCGGCAGGTACGGAACCTTCGGCAACAGGC
The DNA here is from genome assembly GCF_049174455.1 of Aeromonas sp. 601027. Lineage (NCBI taxonomy): Bacteria > Pseudomonadati > Pseudomonadota > Gammaproteobacteria > Aeromonadales > Aeromonadaceae > Aeromonas > Aeromonas sp. 601027. The sequence continues at coordinate 117,870 of NZ_JAAKTN010000007.1, forward strand.
ACCAGATCGAGCACGGAATAGGGGATGGCAGGCATGAGTCACTCCATGGATTTACAGACCAGTAACAAGTGAGGCAATGTAGCACGGGATACCTGAATGAATCACTATCTCCTGCCAAGCTCTGCCTGGCAGTGGGCAACCATGGAAAAGCACAGATATCAGGCCAGTATTGTCATTTCTGTTATCGTATTGACACACTGCTGACAGATCGTCTCCGCAAGCATCACTGTGACAAGGAAATGTCCATGATCACTGCCAGATCCGGGCGCAAGCCCTTCTATGTTCACATTGCCACCCTATTTACCCTGCTGTTCAGTGTGCTGGGCATGCTGCTGATTCTGCTGCAGTTCCAGCAGGGCTCTCGCCAGATGCTGGAACATGAGCGCCACAACTTCAAACAGTACCGGGAACAGCTGGCCCTCGCTCTGCAATTGAACGAGCAGCCAGCCAGCATGTCCCTCAGCCTGCTAGCCAGCAGCCGACTGGCCGACATGAGTGATCTGGCAAGCAGACTGGAGTATCTGCCGCAGTTGGCAGAGATCTTGGCCAATCGCGACAGCTATGGTGCCGTCTACATCGGCTATGAGAGTGGCGATTTCTTTCTGGTACGAAAACTCACGGAACGGGCCCGGGTCCAGTTGCAGGCTGTGCCTGAAGGCAGCCAGTTGCTGGTTCAGAGCCTGAGTAGCGGGCGGGGAGAGTTCCTCTATTTTGACGAGCAGCTGCAACTTTTGGCACGGCGAGCCATGGCGGATTATCGATTCGATCCCCGCAGCCGCGACTGGTACCGGCTGGCTCGCGGTTCATCAAAGATTGTCGCCACCACCCCCTATCTCTTTTTTACCACCAGGGAGCCAGGCATGACGCTGGCTGTCACCAGCCATAGCCAACGAGCCGTGATCGGGCTGGATGCCAGTGTCGAGGGGCTCTCGGCCTTGATTGGCGAGCTGCAGTTGCCGCTCCAAAGCCAGGTAGTGTTGTTCGATCGCTCCGCGACCCTACTGGCGGCCGATCCTGTACATCTGCCAGCCTATGATCAGCTAACCCAGCTGCCAGCGATCACTGCTCTGGGCAGCCCAGTCATGGCCGAGCTGAAAACTAGGCTAGAGAGGACGCCTGTGCTGCTGGATGGTTCTCCCCGGGAGCTGACCCTGACCACAGGGGAAAAACAAGAGTGGCTGGTCAATATCTCCCCCCTCGTCAAGGACACCCCTTTTTACATCGCCCTGCTGGTCTCGGCAGATCTGCTCTATCAGCAGGCACGCAATGAAGCACTGATCAATATGGCATGGGCGCTGACCAGCCTGTTGTTGCTGCTGCCAGTGATCTGGATGGTCTCCCGCCGTACCGCTACCCCGCTGCTGGCCCTGACCCGTGAGGCCGAGCGGATCCAGCGTTTCGACTTTGGCGAGGGGCAGGTTCCAGAATCGGCCATCCGGGAGATAGATGACCTTGCCCGCACCATGTCCGGCATGCGCCAAACCCTCGGCAACTTCATGAACATGGGTAGAGCACTGGCTGCAGAGCACCGCTTCGACTCCCTGCTAAGCCGCATCCTGCATGAAACCATCGCCGCGGTACAGGCAAAAGGGGGGAGCCTCTACCTGGCCCAACAGCAAAAGATGCAGCCGGTCCAGGCCTGCTGGCAGCAAACCGAGCTGCCCCTTGGGCAGGTTCCATGGCCACAACCATTGCTATCCGGCATGGCCACTTCCCAGCGCATCTCCCTCAGCCTGGATGAGGCGACATGGAGGCAACACCTGGACAGTTGGGGTTCCTTTCCCGACCCATGCCAGCTGGTGGCTGAGCCGCTCTGCAACCATCATTAGGAGCCGATCGGATACCTCCTACTAATCCTGCCACGCTGCAGCGAACAGGAGCTGGCATCGCGCATCAGCCTCATCGAAGCGCTGGCGGGCACTTCCGCCTCCGCCATCGAGAACCAGCGCTTGCTGGAAGAGCAGAAACAGCTGCTCGAATCGTTTATCGAGCTGATGGCCGGCGCCATCGACGCCAAGAGCCCCTACACCGGCGGTCACTGCCAGCGGGTGCCGGAGCTGACCCGGATGCTGACCGAGGCGGCCTGCGCCCAGCGACAGGGCCCCTTTGCCGATTTCACTCTCAACTAGGAGGAGTGGGAAGCCATCCATATCGCCAGCTGGCTACATGACTGTGGTAAGGTGACCACCCCGGAGTTCGTGGTCGACAAGGCCACCAAACTGGAGACCCTCTACGACCGGATCCACGAGATCCGCACCCGTTTTGAAGTACTCAAGCGGGATGTCTATATCGAGAGCCTCGCTGCCCGCTTGTCATCAGAGATCAGAAGTGCCTGCCGGGAAGAGGCAGCCCCGCGCTGGGCCGAGCTGGATCAGGAGTTTGCCTTCATCGCCGAGTGCAATCTGGGTGGCGAGTGGATGGCCCCCGAGAAGATTGAACGGCTCGACGCCATCGCCAGCCGCACCTGGCTGCGCACCCTGGACGATCGGCTCGGCATCAGCCGGGAGGAGATCAAGCTGCGTCAGAAAGAACCATCTCCCGAGTTGCTCTGCCTCGAGCCACTGCTGGCCGACAAGTGCTGGCACCTTGTGCCTCGTCCGGATGGAGATCGGTTCGACGAGCACAATCCCTGGGGCTTCAAGGTCAAGGTACCGCACCATCTCTACAACCGGGGGGAGAGATACAACCTTGCCATCAGCAGGGGAACCCTCACCGAGGAGGAGCGCTACAAGATCAACGAGCACATCATCCAGACCATACGCATGCTGGAGCACCTCCCCTTCCCCCGTCATCTGCGCTGCGTGCCGGAGATTGCCGGCGGCCATCACGAGCGGATGGATGGCAAGGGTTACCCACGCCAGCTGACCGGATCACAGATGAGCGTACCGGCCCGCATCATGGCTATCGCCGATATTTTCGAGGCTCTGACCGCCAGTGATCGCCCCTACAAATCTGGCAAGACGGTCTCCCAGGCTCTTGCCATCATGCAGAGCATGGTACGTGAACAGCATATCGACCCGGATCTGTTCGTTCTGTTTGTCAGCAGCGGTATCTGGCGCGATTACGCCAGACGCTTCCTCGAGACCGCCCAACTGGATCAGGTGGATGAAACCGCACTGCTGGCCGCACAGGCCTAGCTGGGTCATATCTTCTTACATTTGCGGGCTGGCCTGAACGCCCCGGGCTGGTTATAACGGTGCCCCTATAGCGAATGGGGAGCAATAGACTCCCCCTCACTCTTTGTCACACCACACTGTTCAGGTTATCTATGTCAAAACATCTCGTTCTGCTGGGCGCACTGACGCTCTCCGGTTGCGCCCTGTTGTCTCCCCCCGCACCTACCGTCACCCCGGTGCACCTTGCCGATCCCAGCCAGCGCGGCTTCTACATCGAGTGCAGCAGCATGAAAGCCTGCTTCCAGCAGGCCAACCAGACCTGCCCGCAAGGTTACAAGGAGACCGATCGTCACCAGCAGACGCTCTACAGCACCCAGTATCTGGGGGGAAGCTATGACAAGGAGAAGAAAATCTACCAAGCTGCCAAGCCCTATAGCATCGCCAACACGGTCCACTCGTTGACCATACAGTGTCCCGTCACTACAGGCTGAGCCAACCGAAGGGGTACTCTCTCCCGTTACTGCGAAAAAGAAAACGGTCAACCGAGGTTGACCGTTTTTCACTGCGCTGCGCCCTTAAAACAGCAGGTGTGCCACCCCGGCAATCACCGGCAGGGTAACCAGGGTGCGCATCAGGAAGATCACAAACAACTCCCACAGTTTGACCGGGATCTTGCTGCCAAGCAGCAGGGCCCCCACTTCGGACATATAGATCAGCTGGGTCACCGACATGGCGGCAATGACGAAGCGGGTCATCTCGCTATCGATGGTCGAAGCCAGCACAGCCGGAATAAACATATCGGCAAAACCGACCATGATAGTCTTGGATGCGGCTTCCGCCTCCGGCAGTTGCAGCAGTTCCAGCAAGGGGACGAAGGGGGCGCCAAGCCAGTTGAAGATGGGGGTGTGTTCGGCCAGCATCAGGGCACAGGTACCGATCGCCATGACCACAGGCAACACGCCAAACAGCATGTCGAGCGCATTTTTCACCCCTTCCCGGGCGACGGCACCGAGACCGGTCATCTGCTCTGCCTTGGTCAATGCACGTTCGAGACCATAACTCATCACACTGTGCTGGTGGGGCACCGCCTCCTGCTTGCGACACAGGGGAGCGCCATCGATATAGATATCCTTCTTCCAGGATAGCGGCGGCAGACGTGGCACCACGATAGCGGCAACCACCCCAGCCAGACAGACAGTCAGATAGAAGGGAACGAACATGTGTTCCAGCTTCACCTGGGAGATCACTACCAGACAGAAGGTGATGGAGACGGCGGAGAAGGTGGTGCCAATAACGGCCGCTTCCCGCTGGGTATAGAACTTCCCTTCGTACTGCTTGCTGGTCAGCAGGATGCCGACACTGCCATCCCCCAGCCAGGAGGCAAAGCAGTCTACGGCAGAGCGACCCGGCAACCGGAATACCGGACGCATGATGCGAGTCATCATAGTGCCGACAAACTCCAGCAGCCCGAAATCGAGCAGCAACGGCAGCAGCAGGCCGGCAAAAATGAAGACTGAAAACAGCACCGGCAGCAGATCGTTGAGCACCAGTCCACCGGTTGCGCCGGAGTAAAGCACCTCTGGCCCCACCTGGAAGAAGGTCAGCAGCACGAAGATACCGCCCAATACCCGCACGCAGGCCCAGAAAGGGGAGACATTGAACAAACTGTTGAGGAAAGGACGACGCACCAGAATCGCTGGCTTGAACAGCCAGGCAATCACCGTCATCAGCATGGTGGTGGTGATCACTGCACTGACCATGGCGACCAGATAATCGGCAAAAACGCGCTGTACCAGCTTGGCCAGCACGGCCACCGGGATGGTGACGTTACCGTCATAGACGACCGGCGTCATGAACAGCAAGATACCGATCAGTGACGGTATTAGAAACATCAACAAGTTACGGCGGGTATTAACCGCAGATGCTTCAAGACTCTTTTCCAGCATGATAAGACTGCCCTAATGTTACTTTTCCATAGCCCGGCCTACCTGCGTATTCATGCATTAACCGGCAAAACGGGCGCAAGAATACTCCAAAAAAATGCACAAACAAGCCCATAATGCATAAATCTGCGCATAAAAATTTTTACAGGTAAACCCTCCATCAAAACAATCAGATACAGAAACGCATATCGATTCAATCGACATCGCCAGATGATTGTTTCATTACTGTTAATTTTGATGGGCAGTATAAACAGTTATCAACGGCAGGCAATAAGTGGCATCACAAACATACCTAATGAGCCACTACTCGACAGGCATAAAAAAACCGGAGCCTGTTCAGGCTCCGGTTATCAATGAAATGGACAGACAAGGGTATCAGTCACGGACGTAGATCACTTCCACACCATCATCATCTTCGTCATCCCAATCATCATCGTCGAGACTTTCGTCAAAGGCCATGGAGGCGGCAAGCGCTTCCGCTTCGGCTTTAGCCAGCTGGTTCTTGTGGTAGTCGTCCCACTTGAACTCCACTTTCTCGATCGCCTCTTTGGCATCCTGCTCCAGCTGACGGGGCATGGTATCCAGCAGATCCAAGATGTCGTAGCAGACCTTCTTGGTCCCTTCCTTGCTGATGGCAGTGATGGCGTAGACCGGCCCTTCGTGGTTGAGGGCGGCTTTCACGCGATCCATCACTTCCTGAGCCTCTTCTTCCAGGATCAGATCCATCTTGTTGAACACCAGCCAGCGCGGCTTGCCAGCCAGTTCCGGGCTGTACTTCTCCAGCTCACGCACGATGGTCACGGCATTTTCAGCCGGATCGGAGCCATCAATGGGGCAAATATCCACCAGATGGATCAACACGCGGCAGCGTTCGAGGTGCTTGAGGAAACGGATACCAAGACCTGCGCCTTCGGCTGCCCCCTCAATCAGGCCCGGAATATCGGCGATCACGAAGGAGCGGGAGTTCTCACCACGCACCACACCGAGGTTCGGCACCAGGGTGGTAAAGGGATAATCAGCGACTTTCGGGCGGGCGGCAGAAACAGCGCGAATAAAGGTAGATTTACCGGCGTTGGGCAGACCCAGCATACCGACGTCAGCCAGCAACAGCAGCTCCAGCTTCAGGGTACGCACTTCGCCCGGTGTGCCGTTGCTCTTCTGGCGTGGAGCCCGGTTGACCGAACTCTTGAAGCGGGTATTGCCCAAACCGTGGAAACCGCCCTTGGCAACCAGCAACTTCTGCTCGTGGTGAGTCAAGTCGCCCAGCAACTCGCCGGTATCGTCATCGGTTGCACGGGTACCGACCGGCACGCGCAGGATCTTGTCCTTGCCACGACGACCGGTACAGTTGGCACTCTGGCCATTCTCGCCACGCTCGGCAGCATGGAAACGCTCAAAACGGTAGTCGATCAGGGTGTTGAGGTTCTCATCGGCAACCAGATAGACGTCACCACCGTCACCACCGTCACCACCATCCGGACCACCGTTGGGAATATATTTTTCACGGCGAAAACTTACACAACCGTTACCACCGTCACCGGCATCGACTCGAATCTGGACTTCATCAACAAACTTCATAGGTAACCGTCACCTTAATTCGAAAAACCGATACGCAATTATAGTGGTACAGACCCCTGCGGGCGATACGCATCTTGCCTCTCCGGGCAATCTCGGTACCCGGGTCATCTGCGTTCCGTTTTTTCGTCATTATTTCGGAAAAACAAAAGCCCCGCCTGTTGGCGGGGCTTCGGATCCTTGCGGTCCGTAATTACTCAGCAACGATGCTAACGTACTTACGATTCAGCGGACCTTTAACTTCGAACTGCACCTTGCCGTTCGCGGTAGCGAACAGGGTGTGGTCCTTGCCCAGACCAACGTTCTCACCAGCGTGGAACTTGGTACCGCGCTGACGAACGATGATGCTGCCAGCCAGAACTGTTTCGCCGCCGAAACGCTTCACGCCCAGGCGTTTAGCTTCAGAATCGCGACCGTTGCGGGATGAACCGCCAGCTTTTTTGTGTGCCATCTATCGGACTCCTCTAATTAAGCGCTGATGCCAGTGATTTTGACTTCAGTGAACCACTGACGGTGGCCCGCTTGCTTACGGTGGTGCTTACGACGACGGAACTTGACGATAGTCACTTTCTCGCCACGGCCGTGAGCCACAACTTCAGCTACAACCTTGCCACCTTCAACGAAAGGAGCACCTACTTTAAAAGTGTCGCCTGCAGCAACCATCAGCACTTCGTTGAAGTCGATGGTAGCGCCAGTCTCAACGTTCAGCTTTTCCAGACGAACGATTTGACCTTCGGCCACACGGTGTTGTTTTCCGCCGCTTTGGAATACCGCGTACATTTGATTAACTCCGTAAAGGCATGTCTTTTGCTCAAGGCTAGACATGCGCAAAAACCTATAACAATGGGCGGGCATTCTACGCAAATCGATCTGCTCAGGCAAGGCCAATTTAGCAAAAAGTTTATTTTGTGCGCATATCTGCCGCCGTGGATAAACGCCTAACTGTAACCCATTGTGAAATCGTGTAGAATCCCTGCCATTACTAAAATCGCAGTTATTGCTGCTGTCACGTTACGAGACTTATGGACCAACAGACTATCCGTGCGCTCTGTGCCGCCGACATGACGGCGGTCAATGAACTGATCCTGGCCCGACTCCAGTCCGACGTTAGTCTGATTAATCAGCTGGGTTTCTACATTGTCAGCGCCGGCGGGAAACGGATGCGCCCCATGCTGACCGTGATGGCTGCGCGTGCGCTGGGCTATGAGGGTGAGGATCACCTGAAACTGGCCGCCATCATCGAATTCATTCACACCTCTACCCTGCTGCACGACGACGTGGTCGACGAATCCGACCTGCGCCGCGGCCGGGAGACCGCCAACGCCATGTTTGGCAATGCTGCCAGCGTGCTGGTCGGTGACTACCTCTATAGCCGCTCCTTCCAGATGATGGCCGAACTCTCCAACCTGCGGGTGATGGAGATCCTCTCGGATGCAACCAACACCATCGCCGAAGGGGAAGTGTTGCAGCTGATGAACTGCAACGACCCGGATACCACCGAAGAGAGCTACATGACGGTCATCTACTGCAAGACCGCCAAGCTGTTCGAGGCCGCTACCCGACTCGCCGCCGTGCTGACCCATCAGCCCGAGCCCGTCGAACAGGCCATGACCGATTACGGCAAGTATCTGGGCACCGCGTTCCAGATCATTGATGACGTGATGGACTACTGCTCCCAGAGCGAAGAGATGGGCAAGAACGTCGGCGACGATCTGGCCGAAGGCAAACCAACCCTGCCGCTGCTGCGTGCCATGGATGTGGGCACGCCGGAAGAACGCCAGCTGGTGCGCGATGCCATCGAGCACCGCAACGGTATGGAACATCTTGAGCAGATCCTCGGGATTCTCGACCGTACCGGCGCGCTGGAGTACTCCCGCATGCGGGCCCGGGAAGAGGCCGACAAGGCCATTGCCGCCCTCGCCATCCTGCCGGACTCCCCGCACAAACAGGCGCTGGAAACACTGGCCCACATGGCCGTACAGCGCAGTGCCTGAGTAAACGACATGCATGAAAAAGAGGCCTTCGGCCTCTTTTTTATTGTCCGCTATCTGCTGGACAGTGCGTTGCGCCAGACTCAGCGACTCAGCATCCAGAGGATTACGCTACCCGCAACCACTAACGAGCCGCCGATACGGCGCAACTGCTCCGGTGGCTGATCGCTCAGCAGCCGTAACATCTGCTGCCATGCCCTGGGCATCAACAACGGGCCGAGCCCCTCGAACAACAACAGCAATCCCAACCCCATCAGCATGGATGTCAGCATCCGACCTCCTTCAATGCAACCAGCCCCTCGGGTCAACGGCTGGCATTGGCACCAAAAACAAAAGGGTCTGACAATGCAGACCCTTTGAATGTGACCTCGTGGCGATTACTGCTTGGTGCCTTCAGGAGACTTGAAGTAACGGAAAAACTCGCTATCCGGCTTGAGCACCATCAGGTCATTGCCACCGGCGAAGCTCTTGCGATAGGCCTCCATACTGCGCACGAAGCTGAAAAACTCGGGGTCTTTCTTGTAGCTGTCAGCATAGATTTTGGCGGCTTCCGCATCCCCTTCACCGCGCAGTTGACGAGCGTTACTCTCTGCATCAGCGATCATCACGGTCACTTTGCGATCGATATCGGCCCGCAGGATCTCGGCCTGCTCACGCCCCTGGGAGCGATGCTCACGGGCCACGGCAGTACGCTCGGCCCGCATCCGCTGGTAAATGGAGTTGGACACTTCCACCGGCAGGTTGATCTGCTTGATCCGCACATCCACCACCTTGATGCCGAGCTCGGAGGAGCGCGCCATCTTCATCAGAGCATCTTCCATCACGGTACTGCGTTCACCGGAGACGATATCCTTGATGGTACGATTACCGATCTCGGAGCGCAGACCGTTGTTGATTTTGCGCTTGAGCAGATCCTCGGCCTGCAACTTGTTGCCACCACCGGTTGCCAAGTAGTACTTGGAGAAGTCCTCGATCTTCCATTTCACATAGGAATCGATGATCAGGTCTTTCTTCTCGGAGGTGACAAAACGGTCAGCCTGGCTGTCGATGGTCTGGATGCGTGCATCCATTTTGCGAACCTGGTCGATGAGCGGCACCTTGAAGTGCAGGCCCGGTTCATAGAGGCGGGGTTCACCGGAGTCAACCCGCTTCACCTTGCCGAACTGCACCACAATCCCCTTCTGGCCTTCATCAACGATAAAGACAGAGGAGAAGCAGACCATGGCCGCGACAGCGATTGCACCAATAGCTAGCTTTTTCATCTATCAGTTTCTCCCTGAGCTGAAGCGGTCACCGCTACGCAGCGGCGTCGGAGTGGAGTTGGCGCCCTCGTTGGAAGCTGGCGTGGACTCGATGGTCGGCGCAGCAGCTGGACGCCCCTGCTGGACGCTCGCCTGCTTGCCAGCCAACTTGTCGAGCGGCAGATAGATCATGCTGTTGTTGCCAGCCGGCATGTCGACCACCACTTTATTGGCCTGCTGATAGAGCTCTTCCATGGTCTCCAGGTAGATACGATTGCGTGTCAGATCGGGCGCAGCTTGATACTGGGGCAGCAGCTCGTTGAAGCGGGCCACTTCACCCTGGGCTTTCAGCACAATCTGGGACTTGTAGGCTTCCGCCTCCTGCTCCAGACGCTTGACCTGACCACGGGCCTTCGGCTCGACTTCACGGGCATAGGCTTCGGCCTCGCGGATGAAGCGTTGCTCATCTTCCTGAGCGGCAATGGCGTCATCAAACGCATCCTTCACCTCTTCCGGCGGACGAGCCGGCAAGAAGTTGACGTCGACGATCTGCAGACCCATCTGGTAAGGCTCGATGATGCCATCGATCACCTGCCAGGTCTCCTGACGCACCTTCTCACGACCGGTGGTCAGCACGTCGTCCATCTTGGTGTGGCCCACAACATAACGCAGGGCACTGTCGGTGGCCTGACTCAGGCTCTCGTCAGCATTCGTTACGCTAAACAGATACTGCTCGGGGTTGACGACACGGTACTGCACGTCCATCTCGACCCGCACCACGTTTTCATCCTGAGTCAGCATGAAACCGGAAGCAGGCAGCGAGCGCACGGACTCGACATCCACAGGGATCACCTTGTCGATAAAGGTGGGATTCCAGCGCAGACCCGGCTCGACAATATGGGAAAACTTGCCAAACCGCAGCACTGCACCACGTTCCGCTTCACGAATGGTGTAGAAGCCGCTGACAACCCACACCACCACAGCGATCACCAGTGCGATGGAGATACCAAAGCGACCGACATCACCACCGGATGTGCCACCACCAAACAGGCCCCCGAAGCGACGGCTCATCTTGCGCAGCATTTCGTCCAGATCAGGGGGCCCCTGATTCTTGCCGTTGTTCCCCCAAGGGTCACGGTCTTTGCCGTTGTTACCAGGCTCATTCCAAGCCATCAGCGTCTCCATTAATACTTGCGGATGGATATCACCTCTATCAGAACATCAATGTCTGATAAAGCGTTGTAAACTCTCACCTTCCTGCTTTACGATGCGGTTCCAGTCGGCCACTTGCAAGCGGACTTCCAGCACGAAATCTCCCTCCTCGCTAAAGCCTTCCTGCTCAATGCCCTTCAACTGATAAAGCGCACTGCGCAATCTTGCTGCCGAGGGTGGCAACTGCAGGGTGTGGTGCACCATGGAGCCGGCCAGCAGTTCAGTCAGCGCCGTAAACAGATGCTCACAACCTTCACCAGTCTGAGCCGACAGCCAGACGCGCAATGGGCGCCCCTCGTCATCTCGCTCCAGACCAGCAGGACGATCCGCCAGCTTGTCGATCTTGTTGCAGATCATCAGCTGAGGCCTGTCGTCAGCTTCAATTTCGGCCAGCACCTGCTGCACGGAGTCGATATTCTCCTGCATCTGCTCATCGGCACAGTCCACCACATGCAGCAGCAGATCCGCTTCGCGGGTCTCCTGCAGGGTCGCTTTGAAAGCCGCGACCAGATCATGAGGCAAGTGCCGAATAAATCCAACCGTGTCAGCCAAAATCACATCACCCACATCCCGGATCACCAGTTTTCGCAGGGTCGGGTCCAGTGTTGCGAACAACTGGTCGGCAGCATACACGCTGGCAGCTGTAAGTTGGTTGAACAAAGTGGATTTTCCGGCGTTTGTGTAACCAACCAGAGAAACTGTCGGTACTTCGTTGCGGTTGCGGGCACGACGTCCCTGCTCCCGCTGCTTGGCTACCTTGTCGAGCCGGCGCAAAATCGCCTTGATGCGTTCCCGCAGCAGACGTCGGTCAGTTTCAAGCTGGGTTTCACCCGGACCACGCAGACCGATCCCGCCCTTTTGACGCTCAAGGTGGGTCCAGCCTCGCACCAGGCGAGTGGAAAGGTGGCGTAACTGGGCCAGTTCGACCTGCAGTTTACCTTCATGGGTTCGGGCGCGCTGGGCGAAGATGTCGAGGATCAGACCGGTTCTGTCCACCACCCGGCACTGGAACAGACGTTCCAGATTTCGTTCCTGGGCAGGAGTCAGGGCATGGTTGAAGATCACCACATCCGCATCCAGCATCTGGACCTGGGACGCGATCTCTTCAGCCTTGCCGCTGCCGACAAAAAATTTGGCACTGGGCGCACTGCGACTGGTGGTGATGACCGCCAGCGCATTGACTCCGGCCGAGCTCACCAACATCTTGAGCTCTTCCAGATCCTCCCGCTCACCCTCATCACTGAAGTTGACATGCACCAGAACGGCCTGTTCGCCAGCTTCATAACGGTCAAACAAGCGCTTGCTCCTTAACAGGAATCATGATGAATCTGAGTTGGCGAGTCGACTCGCCCAGGGATATCACGCCTCGGCATCACCCTGTTCATCAGCCGCGCCACCCGGAGTGGGCTGATGATGATTGACGGCACGGGCCGGTACGACAGTCGAGATGGCATGCTTGTAAACCATCTGGCTCACGGTGTTTTTCAGCAGGATAACAAACTGGTCAAAAGACTCGATCTGACCTTGCAGTTTGATGCCGTTCACCAAATAGATAGAAACAGGAATCCGCTCACGGCGCAGCGCATTCAAAAACGGGTCTTGGAGAGATTGCCCCTTAGCCATTTTTCTTTTCCTTATAGTTTGTTGTTTTTAAACACCGAATATCAATATAACAACCTGATTATACAGGGAGTGTCAAGCCGCACCAGCGCGAGCAAGCACGCGGTCGAGATTGCCAGACTCACCAGATTCCAACCAGGTCACATCGGGCCAGCCGCGCAACCAGGTCATCTGTCGTTTTGCCAATTGGCGTGTGGCAACAATGCCACGATAACGCATCTCATCATACCCCACTTCACCGCACAGGTAGTCCCACATTTGGCGATAACCCACACAGCGAATGGAGGGAAGATCCGGGTGCAGATCGCCGCGCGCCATCAGCGCACGAACCTCCTGTTCAAAGCCGCCTTGCAGCATCTTGTCAAAGCGCAGTTCGATCCGCTGATGCAGCACGGCGCGTTCGCTCGGGGCGATGGCAAACTGCAGCACCCGATAGGGCAAGCCCTCCCCCTGCACCTGCGTCAGCTCGGTAAGGGTCTTGCCGCTGATACGGTAGACCTCCAGTGCCCGAGAGAGTCGCTGCGGGTCATTGGGGTGGATCCGCGCCCCGGCCACCGGGTCGATGCGCACCAGCTCATCGTGCAGCGCCTGCCAACCGAGGCGGGCAGCCTCTTCCTCAATCCCGGCACGAACGGCGGGATCGGCGGAGGGTAATGGGGACAATCCCTCCAGCAACGCCTTGAAATAGAGCATGGTGCCGCCCACCAGCAGCGGAATGCGGCCACGGTCGGCGATCTCTTTCATCTCCCGCAGGGCATCCTTGCAAAAATCGGCAGCCGAATAGCTCACTGCGGGATCGAGAATGTCGATCAGCCGGTGCGGGGCCTGTGCCAGTTCATCGGCGGTCGGCTTGGCCGTACCGATATCCATGCCGCGATAGATCAGCGCCGAATCGACGCTGATGATGTCGCAAGGCAATACCTGGCACAATTCAATGGCGAGATCCGTCTTGCCGGAGGCCGTCGGCCCCATCAGAAAAATTGCGGTCGGCAAGTCACTCGCCATGTTCAAACTCCTCCAGCACGGTCGCCAGCGAAAGGGGGCGCACCATGCGAATGTCTGCCAGTTGGTCACTGAAATCGGTCACAAGTTCCGTCAGCAGACGACTAGCAGTTGAAAAATCGTATATCTTCTCGCGGCTTATCCCCTGCTCCACCAGCCATTGGCATAATACTTCAGCCTGCTGACCAGCATCACTGTCAGATCCGCCCTCGATAATTTGCAGCAATTCGGGTAACAGACGCACCAGATCGGTCTGGCGCAGCAGAGCCGGCACCCGAGTCAGGATCATGGCGTCGCGCCCCCCGCTTTTCAACTCCAGCCCCATCCGTTTCAGCAAACGCTCCTGCTCGGTCACCAGCGCGATCAAATTCTTCGGCAATTTGAAGGAGACCGGCAGCAACAGTGGCTGGGCCGCCAGTCCCTGACCCCAGGTCTCCAGCAGCCAATGGCGTAGCAGCACCCGCTCGGCGCGTACCAGCGAGAGCAGCGCCAGCTGATTATCCCGCTCGATCAACAGGTAGGCCTGCTCCACCAGTGTCAGGGCGCGACATCCCCCCTGTTTGGGTGACGGCACTGGATCAGTGGGCTGCACAGGAGCAGCCTCAGCTTCGATAGGTAGCGTAGTGAGCAGAGCGCCCATGCCGCGCATCGCCTCCCGGCTTGGGGGCTCGGGCGGTTGATAATTGCTGGCTCGGCCAGCCCCACCGCCCCCCTCCCGCACCTGTGCAGGCGCCCGGTAGCTGTGCTCGGCACCGTACCACTCCGGGCGTGGCGCCTGACCGGGATATTCAATCTGCGGACTGACCGGCAACTCGACCAGGGTTTCGGCCAGCAGCGCGTCCTGATGAGCGGCGCTGACTCCTTCGCGGCGCAGCGCAGTAAACAGCGCCTGAAAGATAAAGTCGTGGATCAGTCGCGCCTGATGGAAGCGCACCTCATGCTTGGCCGGATGGACGTTGACATCTACCTGACGGGGATCCAGCTCGATATAGAGCACATAAGCGGCGAAGCGGTCGGGAGGCAGCAGCTCGTCATAGGCCTGACGAATGGCGTGGTTGATGAGCTTGTCGCGCATCATCCGGCCGTTGACATAGGTGTATTGCAGGTCGTTTTGCGGTCTTGCCCCCTCCGGAGTCGCCAACCAGCCCCACAGCCGCACGTCGCTATGCTCGCTCTCCACCGCCAGCGCATGGTGCATGAAGGGGGTGCCGCAAACGGCGGCGAGACGTCGCTCCTGCTCCGGCACGGTATTGGCGGCCTTGTACTGGCGCACCACCTTGCCATTGTGGCGCAGGATCAGGGTGGCATCGAAGCGGGAGAGCGCGATGCGGCGCACCAGCTCGTCAATATGGGCAAACTCTGTCTTTTCGCTGCGCATGAATTTGCGCCGCGCGGGGGTATTAAAGAAGAGATCCACGACCTCCACCGTGGTGCCCACCGGATGGGCCGCAGGCTTGATGGTGACGCTCATCTCGCGCCCTTCCGCCTGGGCTTGCCAGGCTTCGGACTGCTCGGCGGTGCGGGAGGTGAAGGTGAGACGGGAGACAGAGCTGATGGAGGCGAGCGCCTCGCCACGAAAACCGAGGCTGTTGATCCCTTCCAGATCATCCAGCGTGGCCACCTTGGAGGTTGCATGACGCGACAGCGCAAGTACCAGCTCATCTTTGGCGACGCCGCAGCCGTTGTCACGGATGCGGATCAGCTTGGCGCCCCCCTTGTCGATGTCGATCTCGACCCGGTCGGCCCCCGCATCCAGGCTGTTCTCCACCAGCTCTTTCACCACAGAAGAGGGCCGCTCCACCACCTCTCCGGCTGCAATCTGGTTGGCCAGAATGGGTGGCAAAATACGGATCGGCATCATTTACTCCTGAATTTCAATCTTGCGGATAGAGAGCCGTTCCACCACCTCTCCACCAACCGGAATCTGGTTGGCCAGAATCGGGGGGTAATATACGGATCGGCATCACTTGCTCCTGAATTTCAATCTTGCTGATGGTATTGGCTAACAGCGAGAGCGGTATCACCCGCTCCCGCGCGTCAGTTTTGCGGAATGTAGAGCACCTGCCCTACCTGAATATTCCGCGATTTGAGCTTGTTGATCTCTACCAGTCGCGCCTGACTCACCCCATGCTTCTCGGCAAGGCGGGAGAGACTCTCCCCCCGCTTGACCACATGGCGGATCATCTGCGACTTGTCATCACTGCGAACGGGGGCGGCAGCGCGGCTCTGCCCCTGCTGGGGAATATAGATGGTCTGACCAATCTGAATATCCCGGCTGCGCAGCTGGTTGATCTCTACCAAAGTGGATTGACTCACTCCATGCTTCTCGGCAAGGCGAGAGAGACTCTCGCCACGTTTGACCACATGGCGGAGCATCCGAGATTTGTCATAGTCGCCCACATTGCTAACCGGCGCACCAGAATCTTGCGCAGCCTCCGAATAGGGCTTGATCACCCCGGCACCTGAACCGGTCGCAGCCGCGCCGTCACGTACTGTCGCTGGCATCTTATTGGTCACCACCGGCTGCGACTGCACTGGCTTGGGCTGGCTCACCGGCTGCGAAGCTACCGGTGCAGAGCGAGTGGTCGCGGCAGGCCTGCTCGCCTGTCCCTTGCCGGTCAACATGGCTCCCTTGGTCGGGTGGGCGCGGTAGTAGTTGCGGATCCCCTCGAAAATGGCGCGGGCCAGCTGATCCTGATAGCTTGAGGTAGCCAGCAGCTTCTCTTCCGCATGGTTGGAGATAAAGCCGGTTTCGACCAGCACCGAGGGAATATCCGGCGCCTTCAGCACAGCCAGACTGGCATGCTCCGGGGCCTTCTTGTGCAGTCGGGCAACCTTGCCCAATGAGCGCAGGATCTGACGGCTGACGTCGTAGCCTTCGGCACGGGACTTGTCCATGGAAAGGTCTAGGAAAGTTTGCGCCAGATAGGGATTGGGATCGGATTCCGCCAACACCTTGCCGACCCCGCCCAGCAGCTCGCCCTGCTTCTCCTGCTTCTCCAGCCAGCTGCCCATCTCGCGGTTGGCACGGTTGGTCGAGAGGACCCAGACAGAGGCGCCGCGCGGAGTGGAGTTATGGAAGCTGTCCGCATGGACCGACACCAGCAGATCCGCCTTGGCCTTGCGGGCGATCTCGGAACGCTTGTTGAGGTCGACGAAATAGTCGCCACGACGGGTCAGCACGGCGCGCATCCCCGGCTCGCGGTCGATCAGCGCCGCCAGCTTCTGGGAGACTGCCAGCGTAACTCGCTTCTCATAGGTACGACGCGGACCGATGGAGCCCGGGTCTTCCCCACCGTGGCCCGGGTCGATGGCAATCACCACCCCCCTGCCCTTGCCACCGACGGGCGTGGATTGCACCGCAGCCGCCGAGCGCTTCTCTTCATAAGGCAGATCGATCACCAGACGGTGACCATAGGGCCCGGCTGGTGCCAGCGGAAAGACCACCGGCTTGATGGCGGAGCTGAGATCAAGCACCAGCCGCAGGCCCCCCTTCTCCAGCGGAGTGCTCTCACGTATCTTGCGCACCAGCTCGCTGTTGTTCTCGACCCGGGCCAGATTGGTGGCATTGCTCGCCCCTTTCAGATCGATCACCAATCTATCGGGGCCAGCCAGGGTGAAGTAGTTGTAGTTGGGGGCACTGCTCATATCGAGCACCACCCGGGTGTTATCCGGTGATGGCCAGATTCGCACACTCTTGAGCTGATTCGCCCAGGAGGGTAACGCCATCAAGGAGAGAGCAATAACAAGGATCAAGCGCACGTAGATGACAACCGTTCCAGAATGGCTTCGCCAATAGCAGTGCGGGCCTCTATCAGAGCCTCGCGCTGCTCGCCTACATAAGTAAGGGTAATTTCAAGGTCAGGAGCCGGTAACCAGCCCTCGCCCTTCTCGGACCACTCCACCAGACAGAGAGTATTGGCGGCAAAATAGTCCCGAATGCCCATGAACTCCAGCTCTTCCGGATCAGCCAGACGATAGAGATCGAAGTGATAGACCTGCCAGCCATCGAGTTCGTAGGGCTCGACCAGGGTATAGGTCGGGCTTTTTACCTTGCCCTGATGGCCAAGGCCCTGCACCCAGCCGCGGGTCAGAGTGGTTTTACCAGCACCAAGCGTGCCATGCAAAAACACTGTGGTCGCCTGCTGGCAGGCCTGTGCCAGACGGCCACCCAGTGCCACGGTTGCTGCCTCGTCCGGCAGTGTCATCATCAACTGTTTTGCCATGTTCTTCTTTTTAACTTGTAATGGTGTCGGGATTAACCAGTTTGCGGATCAGCGGCAGCAGATCTGACGCCAGCATGCCCCGTTCGCCGTCAGCGGCGGCCTGATCTGCAGCCTCGCCGTGGATCACGGCGCCCAGCCAGCTTGCCATGGTGGCAGACCAGCCCTGGGCCAAAAGGGCGGCGATTATACCAGATAACAGATCGCCCATGCCGCCACTTGCCATGCCTGGGTTGCCTTCACAACAGAGTGCGACCCGCTCGCCGTCATAAATAAGTGTCCCCGCCCCTTTTAACAACACCACACCGCCATAGCGCCGCTGCAGCGCCTGCACGGCGGAAAACCGGTCGGTTTCAATGTCGGCAATGGTGCATCCCAGCAATCGCGCAGCTTCGCCGGGATGGGGCGTGAGCACCCAATTATCCTGATGGCGGGGAGATTGCGCCAGCCAATTCAATCCATCGGCGTCCAAAACCAGTGGCAGCCGTTCGGTGAGATAACGGGCGATTTGCGCGCCTCCCCACTCATCCTGACCGAGGCCGGGGCCGATGACCCGCACCGATGCCCACCCCTCATCATCAGCGCTGGTAAGGCTCATCAGCTCCGGTTGATAGAGACTGACCGGCGGATGTTCCGGATGCTGACACACCCGCACCAGCCCGGCCCCTGCCCTTAGACAAGCTCGGGCAGCCAGCACGATGGCCCCCTGCATGCCGCGATTGCCCCCCACCAGCAGCACCTTGCCATAAGAGCCCTTGTGAGAAGCGCGCTGGCGCGGGGTCAGCTGCGTGCTGAGCAGCGGATAATCGATACGCCAGGCGGCAGGCAACATAGCGTCATCCGGCGTCACGCCAAGGGGATCGCAGTCGAGCTGGCCGACACAATCCACCCCGTCGCCGGTGAGCATCCCCTGCTTGATACCGATAAAGGTGAGGGTGCGAGTCGCTCGTACCACAGCCCCCATGGCACGGCCAGTATCGCCATTGAGGCCGGAGGGGAGATCCACCGCCAGCACGGGCACAGCCAAGCCATTGATTGTTGCGACGATCTTTGTCAGTAGTGGCGAGAGGTGCGTGTTGACGCCGGTGCCAAGCAGGGCATCGACCACCAGATCCGGGGCGGAGTGTTGGTCCTTATCAAACCGCTCGGCCAGCCAGACCCTGCCACCGGCCGCCAGCCACTCATCGGCGGCCTGTTTGGCATCCCCCTTCAGCTGGTCGGGTGCCCTAGCGGCAATCACCACCACCTCGATGCCAATCTGGCGGGCAAGACGGGCCAGCACATAGCCATCACCGCCGTTATTACCGGGGCCGACGAAAATCCACCAGCAGCGACTGTCGGGCCAATGCAGAGTGGCATAGGTGCGCAGCTCGGCACCGGCTCGCTCCATCAGGGCATAGAGAGGTTGCCCCTCTCGCGCGGCCCAGTTGCGCTCCAGTGCGCGGATCTGTTCAGTCTGCCACAACCCCTGTGGTAAACTGCTCCCCTCTTTTGTGCCCAACGCGCCCCTGATGATCTCTACCATGACGGCTCCCGCCTTTTATCAATCGACCCACGCCAGCAAACACCGGCCAGGCCAAGCCGCATGAGCACACCTGACTTCCACCAGCTGGCCCACGATATCAAGCTCTGGGCACGGGAGCTAGGATTTGACCAGGCGGGCATCACCGACACCGACCTGCGTATCGAAGAGCCGAGATTGCAGGCCTGGCTGGATGCGGGCTATCACGGCAGCATGGATTACATGGCACGCCACGGCATGATGCGCGCGCGCGCCCACGAGCTGCTGCCAGGCACGGTGCGGGTGTTGTCGGTGCGGATGAACTACCTGCCGTTCGAGGCAGGCTTTGCTGCCACCCTGCGCGATCCGACTCTGGGCTATATCAGCCGCTATGCTCTCGGTCGCGACTACCACAAGGTGCTGCGCAACCGGCTCAAACAGCTGGGTGATCGCATTGAAGCGCGCTGTGCCGAGCTGTTTCAAGGCACTGAAGAGACCTTGGGTGAGTGGCGTCCCTTCGTCGACTCCGCCCCCATCCTCGAGCGGCCACTGGCAGCCAAGGCGGGCCTAGGCTGGGTTGGCAAACACTCACTGCTGCTCAACGAATCAGCCGGCTCCTTCTTCTTTCTCGGTGAGCTGTTGCTCAACCTGCCGCTGCCGCTCGACCAGCCAGTGGAGAAGGAGCAGTGTGGCAAGTGCGTCGCCTGCATCAACATCTGCCCGACCGGCGCCATTGTCGCCCCCTATGTGGTGGATGGCCGCCGCTGCATCTCCTATCTCACCATTGAGAATGACGGCCCAATTCCGGAAGAGTTCAGGCCCTTGATGGGCAACCGCATCTACGGCTGCGACGACTGCCAGCTTATCTGCCCCTGGAATCGCTACGCCGATGCCAGCCCGGAACCCGATTTTAGCCCCCGCCCCAGCCTGCACCGACCGCCCCTGCTGGCGCTGTGGTGCTGGAGCGAGAGCGATTTCCTCAAACAAACTGAGGGGAGCCCGATCCGCCGCATCGGCTATCAACGCTGGCGCCGCAATCTGGCAGTCGCCCTTGGCAATGGCCCGGCGACCCCCGAGGTGATCGCAGCCCTGCAACTGGGGCTGACCACCGCCGAACCCATGGTGGCCGAACATATCGAATGGGCGCTGGCCACCCTTGCCCGGCGTCAGGATGACGAGAACAAGAAGACCCGTTTGCTGATCCGCTGCATCGAAAAAGGTCTGTCGGATCACGCATAAGTGATCTGCCCCTTGCCGGATTGCAGCACTTTTTTCATGCTCTGCCGACCTGCAGTGCCCATAACAGCGTGGTCACTGCAAACTGGTCGGCACACAACAAGGACAACACAGATGCAAATGTTGGGAGTGGATATTGGAGGCTCAGGGATCAAGGGCTGTCTGGTCGATACCAAAACCGGCGAATTGATTGGCGAGCGCCATCGCATTGCCACACCGCAACCGGCCACCCCGGCTGCCATCGCCCATACCCTCAAGGCGCTGGTCGAACACTTCGACTGGAAAGGACCGGTAGGCTGCGGCTTTCCTGCCACCATCCACAACGGGGTTGCCAAGAGTGCCGCCAACATCGACAAGAGCTGGATCGAAACCGATGCCGAGCATCTGTTTGCCGATGTCACCGGCAAGCCCTGCTATGTGCTGAATGATGCCGATGCCGCCGGTCTGGCCGAGATGCGCTTTGGCGCCGGCAAGGATCGCAAGGGGGTCATCATCCTCATCACGGTCGGCACCGGCATCGGCACCGCCATCTTCGTCAACGGCCATCTGCTGCCCAACACCGAGCTGGGCCATCTGATGCTGGAAGGAATGGTCGCCGAGCACTACTGCTCCGATGCGGCGCGCAAACGGGAAGATCTCTCCTGGAACCGCTGGGGCAAGCGTTTCAACAAGTATCTGGCGCGCCTCGAGTTTCTCTTCTCCCCCGACCTCTTCATTCTGGGGGGCGGCAGCGCAGCCAAGCTGGATAAGTTTGTCGATCGCATCGAGACCCGGGCGCCGCTTATTCCGGCGGCCAGCCTCAATCAGGCGGGCATTATCGGGGCCGCCCTCTACGCGGCCGAGCAGCAGGGCTAACCGACGCTCACTGCAAGTCAGCAGATACCAATGGAAAGGGCTCGGCACTGCTGCCGGGCCCTTTTGTTTTGCGGCCATCTTGCGTGTTTGGTGCTTATCACCCGCTACATGTCGTCGAGTCGATGCACTCCGTGCACCAGTCGGGTCAGGCGGGTCTGCTCCAGCTTGGCCAGATTCTCGAGCAATGCGGTGGTGGCCGGTGTCGGGCACTCCCGGGCCAGATGACTCAGTTCGCTCACCAGCTGCTCTTCCCAACGGCATACCTGAGTGACGATATCCTGGGTCTGGACTGATGCCGGCAGCTCGAAGCGGGTAATGGCAGGCAGCATATCCTCGCTGAAACTCTGGTTCAGCCAGGTCTCCCTGACCGCCTCTCCCAGCTGAGCGGCATATTCGTGCAGATGGGCACTGGCCGCATCCTCACGCCCTTGCAGATAGACCAGCAACATCCGGCTGCGTTCGCTGTCCACCTGACTGATCAAACGCCCGTAACAGAGTCCGAGCTGGTGGTGAACCTGCTCAAGATAGTGCAGCAACTCTTTGATCTGTTGGAATCTCATCGCACTGCCCTCCATGCTTGTCGACATCATCAGTATAAAAAACCGGCGCCACCGACCCAATCCCTATCCGTGCCCCCCTTGCGCTGCATCAAGGTTGACGCCGACAAAATGGCGATCAGGTGATCCGGTCACGAATAGGGAACGATTTGTGCAGCAATTTGTGTAACGATGGAGGAGCATCAGGCTCGATAGCCGATGTGAACAGAAACGGGCTGGCACACTAATAAAACCAGCATTTACCCGGCATAAACCATCTTTAATTTGGTAATGTGCCGCAGGGACGAAACAGGATCTGGAAGAGCAACAATACCATCCTGATCGTTATCCGCCTGACAGAAATCCTTATCACTTTTTTAGACGTCTAGACGTAAAAACATGCGTTGACATGGCCATCCAGACATCTTAGCATCATCCTCCATGATGACAGAGTAACCCAGTGGAACCTCTGCCCAATTTCCCCGCCTGTAGCGCCCTGTGCTTTAAGGCTGTTAGCACGGAAGAATCCATGATTAAGTTGATCGGTCTCAACAAAGTCTACGGTACAGGCAGTGACGCCGTGCACGCCCTGCGTGATGTGAGTCTGCATGTACCCCAAGGCAAAATTTTCGGGGTGATCGGTGCCTCCGGTGCCGGCAAGAGTACCCTCATTCGTTGTGTCAACCTGCTGGAGCGCCCGACAGAGGGCCAAGTCATCGTTGATGGCCAGGATCTGGTCGCCCTGAGCGAACGGGATCTGACCCAGGCTCGCCGCCAGATCGGGATGATTTTCCAGCACTTCAACCTGCTTGCCTCCCGCACCGTGTTTGCCAACATCGCCTTTCCGCTGGAGTTGGCAGGCTGGAGCAAAGAGAAGATCCAGCAACGGGTTGCCGAGCTGCTGGCGCTGGTCGGGCTGGAAGCCCGTGCCCAAGCCTATCCGTCCGAGCTTTCCGGCGGTCAGAAACAGCGCGTCGCCATTGCCCGCGCACTGGCTCCGGCCCCCAAGGTACTGCTCTGCGACGAGGCCACCTCGGCCCTCGACCCGCAGACCACCCGCTCGATCCTGACCCTGCTCAAGGAGATCAACGTCAAGCTGGGGCTCACCATCCTGCTCATCACCCACGAGATGGATGTGGTGAAGGGGATCTGTGACGAAGTGGCCATCATCAGCGACGGCCGTCTGATCGAACAGGGCGAAGTGGCCTGGTTCTTCAGCAATGCCAAGACCCAGCTGGCGCGGGATTTCATCCACTCCACCATCCATCTGGAGGTACCGCAGGAGTATCAGGATCGGATGAGTGCGGAGCGGGTGCCGGGCAGCTACCCGCTGGTGAAGCTCGGCTTTACCGGCAGCACGGTCGATACACCGCTGATCTCCGAGGCGAGCCGCCGTTTCAATATCGATATCAGCATTCTGAGCGCAGACATCGAATACGCCGGTGGCGTCAAATTCGGTTTCCTGCTGGCCGAGCTGTTCGGGGATGAAGCCCAGTGCGAGGCAACCCAGCAGTTCCTCATCGACAACCACATTCAGCTGGAGGTAATGGGTTATGTCCGAAGCCATGATTAATCTGCTCATCACGGCCCTGGGCGACACCCTTATCATGGTGTTTGCCTCCGCTCTGTTCGGCTGCCTGCTGGGTCTGCCGCTCGGCGTGGCCCTTCATGTGACCAAGGCGGGCCAGATCCTGGCCAACCCCTTGCTCAACCGTACTCTGGGCATGGTGGTCAACGTGGGTCGCTCGGTGCCCTTTATCATCCTGCTGGTCGCCATCATTCCGCTGACCCGGCTGATTGTCGGCACCAGTATCGGCACCATCGCCGCCATCGTGCCGCTGACCGTCGGTTGCATCCCTTTCATTGCTCGTCTGGTGGAAGGGGCCCTGATGGAAGTGCCGGACGGCTTGCTGGAAGCGGCCAAGGCCATGGGCGCCAAGCCGTTGCAAATTATCACCAAGGTGCTGCTGCCCGAGGCTCTGCCCGGCATCCTCAACAGCGTCACCATTACCCTCGTCACGCTGGTGAACTACTCGGCCATGGCCGGGGCCATCGGTGGCGGTGGTCTGGGGGATGTGGGTATTCGTTATGGTTATCAACGCTTTGACCCGACCGTCATGCTGGTGACCGTGGTTATCCTGGTAGTACTGGTTCAACTTATCCAGAGCGCGGGTGAGCGCCTGGTCAACAAATGTGATCATCGTTAATCGTCGATTTCTGACAGGAGGTTTTATGAAATTTGGCATCAAATCCGTTGCGGCTGCCCTGCTGGCTGGTCTGGTTCTGGCCGGTTGCGGTCAAAAAGAAGAGAGCAAGGTTCTGAAAGTGGGCGCCATTGCTGGCCCCGAGACCGAGCTGGTTGAAGTGGCTGCCAAGGTCGCCAAAGAGAAATACGGTCTGACAGTCGAGGTGGTCAACTTCTCCGACTACGTCACCCCGAACGTGGCACTGAACGATGGCAGCATCGACGTCAACGCCTTCCAGCACAAACCCTATCTGGATGCACAGGTGCGTGATCGCGGCTTCAAGCTGGTGCCGGTTGGCAACACCTTCGTCTACCCGATCGCCGGTTACTCGAAGAAGATCAAGGCGCTGAGCGAGCTGCAAGATGGCGCCCAGATCGCGGTACCAAACGATCCAACCAACCTGGGCCGCTCCCTGATCCTGCTGGCCAAACAGGGTCTGATCACCCTGAAAGATGGTGCCGGTCTGGAAGCGACCGTGCTGGATATCGCCAGCAACCCGCGTAACTTCAAGATTGTGGAACTGGAAGCAGCCCAACTGCCGCGCTCGCTGGAAGATGTGGACTTGGCCATCATCAACAACACCTTCGCCGGTCAGATTGGTCTGACCCCGACCGAAAACGGCCTGTTTGTTGAAGACAAAGAGTCCCCCTACGTCAACCTGATCGTCGCCCGCGACAACAACAAGGATGACGAGAAGGTCAAACAGTTCGTACAAGCTTTCCAGACCGATGATGTCTACAAGAAAGGTCTCGAGCTGTTCAAAGGCGGCCTGGTAAAAGGTTGGTAATTGCTCACTCGGCAAAAAAGGCCACGCAATGCGTGGCCTTTTTTATTGGCGCCGCTATCATATCCGCGAGCACGGCAACACGAACATACTCATAACATGAAAAAATGGTATCTGGCCTACTGCAAGCCAAAAGAAGAGGCCCGCGCCCGCGCCCACCTCGATGCCCAGGGTATCGAATCCTATTACCCCATGGTGGAGATCGAGAAGCTGCGCCGGGGCAAGCGAGTTCCGGTACGGGAACCCATGTTCCCCAACTATCTGTTTATCTTCGTTGATTTGGAAGAGGTGACACCGGTCACCCTGAAATCGACCCGCGGCATCAGCCGGATCATCCACTTTGGCAGTGAATGGACCCCCATCAACAGCAAGCTGGTCTATCAGCTGATGAGCCGCGATGACAGCGACGAGGCGAGAGCCAGCTACGCCAGCCTGCCCTGCTCGGGCGACAAGGTGCTGATTGAAGAGGGGCCGTTGGCTGGATTCGAAGCCATCTATATGGAGCCGGATGGAGAGAAACGTGCGATTTTGCTGGTCAGCCTGCTCAACCGGGAGACCACCAGCAGCTTCGACAACCACACCTTCAGGCGTCTGGACTAAGCCCATGGGCCAGACGGCCCGGTGCATGGCAATAGCAATGGCGGGATGATCCCGCCATCTCACGCATCAAGATCAAAGCGGGCGATGACCGCCTTCAGCTTGCCGGTATCGCCAGCCAGTCTGGCTACGATCTCCTCCCCCTGCTGACTACGCTGACAGGATTGCCGACTGAGCGCGGCAATGTCGTCGACCGTCCCGGATACCTCGGCGGCCACCCGCGACTGCTGCTCGGTTGCCACCGAAATGGCCTCCAGCTGGCCCGACAGCGACTGTACCAGCTGGTTCATGGCACTCAGGGTATCTGTCACCAATCCAACGGCATCCCGCCCTTGCTCCACCAACCGGGTACCGCTGCTGACGGTACTCACCGTCTGGCGAGTCTGCTGGGAGATGGCCGCAATAGTCTGGCTAATCTCGGCGGTTGATTGATGGGTGCGGGTCGCCAGCTGGCGCACCTCGTCGGCCACCACCGCAAAACCGCGCCCCTGCTCGCCTGCCCGCGCCGCTTCTATCGCCGCATTGAGTGCCAGCAGATTGGTCTGCTCGGCTATAGTGGCGATCACCTCGGTGATCTGCCCCACCTGTTCACTCTGATGCTCCAGCAGCCCCATGGCTTCGTTGGCCTGTCCAATCATGGCGGCAATCTGCTGCATGGTATCGCTCATTCGCGCCAGCGCAGCCTCTCCCTGACGGGTCTGCTGCTGCACCTGCTGGGCACTATCCGCCACACCGGCAATGTTGCCAGCCACATCACGGGCACTGACCGACATCTGATCGATAGCTGCCGCCACCGCATCGACCCGCTGATCCTGCTCCGTCAGATCCGCCACTATGGCTCTGGTTGTGTTGCCCACATCAAGACAGGCCTCTTCGACCTGCCCCACAGCCCCCTGCAACTCGTCGACCAGATCACGTAACTGGGCAGACATCCGGTTGATGGAGCCGGTCAATCCACCCAGCTCATCCTGACCCGTTATCGGCAAGGGCTCGGCCGCCAACCGACCATCCGCAACCAGCCCCGCCCGGATCACCAGACTGGCAATGTCACGGGTCAGACGACGGCTAAAGAGCCAGGCGACCAGCATGCCAAGCACGATGGCACTGCCGGTGGCCAACAGCAGTGTCTGGTTGATGGCCCTCCCGGCTCCGGTCATCTGCGCCGAAATCTGATCCACCTCGGCGCGGGTTTTATTCACCTGCTGGACCAGCTGCTCGCTGAGGCTGGACTGCATCGGCTCGATGTCGGTGGCCATCAGGTAGTTGGCCTGATCCCAATCCGGCGCCTGGCGCTTCTCGATCACCTGCCCCACCAGCTCGGAGAAGGGGGTCGCCATCTCTTCAAACAGCTGCCAGAGACTGCGCTGGGTCTCGGTAAAGAGCGCGGCTTGCTGTTTCACCTCAGCCACTCGCTGCTGATGAAACTGGTAGTAATCCTGATATTTGCTGCGGTATTCGGGATCGCCTGAGATAAGAAAATCCCGCAGGGCGGAGAGGGAATTGGCGAGGCTGTTGTAGGCATCTCCCACCTGTTTGAGCAACATGCGGCGATCGCCCGCGAGTTGATCCTGCGGAGTGCCAACTTCTTCATTGGCAAAGGATTGCAGCTGATCGAGCGCCGCCTCTGCCAGCGGACCCGCCTCCTGCAGCATCAGGGTATGAGCGGGCAGATTCTCTTCGCTCTGGGCTATGGTCCACACCTTCTCCTGATGGCTTTTGAAGGTCTCGAGAGACTTGGCGAGCGCCGGGCTGAAGGCCTGATGGGCGATGGCCTGCCAGGCCGACTCCCACTCCAGCTTGAGGCGGGAAGCCTGAGCCGGATCCTTGCCGAGGATCAGATAGCCACGCAGGGCAGAAACGGTGGCCACCAGTGCTTTCTGGCTCGCCTCATCCCGCTGCAGAGCGGGCAGCGCCTGCTCCAACAGGGTGTGTTGGGCCTGATTGATCTGGGTCAGCCGGTAATAGACCAGCGCGGAGGAGAGCAGGATCAGCAGGTTGATAAAACCGAAGCTGAGCAGCAACTTGCTTGAGATTTTCATGAACATCCTTGTTCAAACGGAGGGATCAAGCCAACAGAATCAGATAGATATCAGTGTAGGCAATCTATCTTGCCAAGCCCGGTGCCACTCTTGCAACTCGCTGCGTGGCATCGGTCTGGCAGAGAAGAACCCCTGACAAACATCGCAGCCCAACTTTGCCAGCAACCGCCAGGTCTGCTCATCCTCTACCCCTTCAGCCACCGACTTGAGGCCCAACTTGCGCGCCAGCTCGATACTGGACTCGATAATGGCCAGACGGGATGGGTCTTCAAAACAGCGGTCGACAAAGGAGCGATCCAGCTTCAGTTCGGTAAAGGGCAGCAGCGCCAGTTGCTGCATGGAGGAGTAGCCGGTACCGAAGTCATCAATGGCGAGGCCAAAGCCGTGCATCCGCAGCCGGGTCAGCACCTCCAGCGACTTGCCCAGATCCTGTACAAAGGCGCTCTCGGTCACCTCCAGGGTGATAAGCTCGGGGTTGATGCTCCAGCGTTGACACTGATTGATCAGGGAGTTGCACAAATCGCCCTCGATCAGCGAGGTAGTGGAGAGGTTCATCGACAGATTGAGCGAGAGTCCGGTCTCTTCCCACAAGTGACCATCACTAAGGGATTTGCCGATGATCACTTCAGTCAACTGATCGATCAGTCCGTTGCGCTCCGCCAGTGGAATAAAACGCCCCGGAGAGATCAGGCCGTACTCCGGGTGCTGCCAGCGGGCCAGCGCCTCCATCCCGACCCACTCGCCGGATGCAAAACTCACCTTGGGCTGATACCAGGGCAGCAACTGATCCTGCTCGAGTGCACGGCACAACTCATCCAGGCCGATCCTGTGCCCCTCCTCCTCCCTGGCAGGCTCCTCCCGGGGGGACCAGGCATCGATCAGCAGCTTGAGCTGCTGCTGGGTAGAGGGTTTCTCTATGCGACCGAGCACCTGCAAGCCATAGGCGGCACTCATCCGCAACACGGCCTCCACCACATCGTCTTCAAGGGCGCTGGAGAGGATAATCCCCCCGCGAAAACCGCCCAGTGACAGGCGGCGCAGCAGCGCCATGCCATCCATGCCCGGCATCCGCAGGTCGCAAAACAGGATATCGACGGCGTGTTGCTGGCTCAGTACCAGCGCCTCGGCACCATCGGCCGCCTCCAGCAGATTCTGGTAACCCAGGCTGCGGACCTGGTGCAGCAGCGCCTTGCGCTGAAATCCATGGTCTTCCACGACCATAATGACCAACTCATGTTGTGCTTTTTTCATCGAGCCATAATCCAATGTCGTGGGCGATCGCCGTCATCAATAGCTGCACCTTGCCGGTCAGCTCATCCAGTTCCTCAAGCTGCTTCAATCTGGCAGCCGACTCCAGCCTAGCAGCCTGTGTGGCCAGCTCCTGCAGCCCGACCATGCGGGCTGCCCCCTTGATCCGGTGGGCAGTTTCTACCAGTACGTTGAAATCATGGCAAGCCAGCGCAGCCATCATATGAGCCCCATCCTGACGATTGGAGTCGAGATATTCCGCCGCCATCGCCCGCGCCGTCGGCTCATCGCCAAACAGGGTCAACCAGCGTTCAGCCTGAACGGCCAGCACATCATCGACCGCCGTCACCTCTGTACCGCCCGCCGGTACCGACTCAGCGAGCCAGTGTGCCAGCAGCTGGCGCAGGGTATCCAGCGGGTAGGGCTTGAACAGCATGTCACTCATTCCCGCTTCCACCATACGGGCATGGGCCTCTTCCGAGGTATCCGCCGTCACCCCAATAATGGGCGCCGTCACGCCCGCAGCCCGCAGCGCCTTGGTCAGGGCATAGCCATCCATCACCGGCATGTGGCAATCGGTCAGCAACAGGGAGAATGGCTGCCCCTGCCAGGCCCGCAACGCCTTCTCGCCATCTTCCACTACCTGGGATTCAATTCCGAGGATAGCCAGTTGTCGTGCCAGCAGGGCGCGATTGACCGGATGATCATCGGCCACCAGCACCCGTCCTCCCAGCTTGTCGGCCAGCGCAGGCAAAACCGGGGCGACCCGTTCCTGCAGCAGTTCGAGACAACTCTCCAGCAGCAGGTCCGGGTAGAGAGGAGAGAGCCCCAATCGCCACCACAACTGACCGCCGATCCGGCCGCGAAGGGCCTCGTTCGGTGACGCTATGATCCCTCTCAATGAGACATGCTGCAACCATCCCTGCCACTCACCGCCGAGGGCCTGCTCCAACCACAGCTGATCAGCCAGCAGCAACCCTTCCAGTGAGCGGTTGAGCTGGCTGGCATCCAGATGCCTTAGCTTGGCGCCCAACCGCCGCATGGCCGCCTCGAGGCTGGCATCGGCGCTGAAAAACCACCATTCGGTGCCAGCCAGCGGGGGCGCATCCCATTGAGGGTTGGTCAGCGGCACGGTAAAGCGGAAACGGGATCCCTCTCCCGCCTTGCTGGTCAGGGTGAGTTCGCCCCCCATTTTGCGCACCAGCTGATCACAGATTGCCAGCCCCAGCCCGGTACCACCAAAGCGGCGATTGATGTCGGACTCCACCTGCTCAAACGGAGTGAACAACAATGCCTGTTTCTCCTCGGCAATCCCGATACCGGTATCGCGGATACTGATAGCAAGCTGATCGCGCAGGTAGCTGACCCGGATGGAGACCTCCCCCTGTTCGGTGAACTTTACCGCATTGTTGAGCAGATTGGAGATCACCTGACCGACCCGTACCCCGTCGATATCGGCCCAATCAGGTACATGCTGGCCCCACTCCAGCGTCACGTTGAGCCCCTTGCTATGGGCCAGGGTAGCGTGGCCACGGATCGCATCGCAGATCACCGTCTGCAACCGGCTGACCTGACAATGCAGTTGCAACTGACCCGCCTCGATCTTGGAGAAATCGAGTATGTCGTTGACCAGATAGAGCAGGTTGTTGGTCGAGGTGACCACATTACGCACCATGTAACGTTGATCGTCGTTGAGCTCGCTCATTTGCAACAACTCGAGCATGCCGTGCATGCCGGAGATGGGGGTGCGTAACTCGTGGCTCATGGTGGCCAGAAAGCGGCTGCGCGCCTGCATCGCCTGCTCGGCATAAGCACGTGCCTCGCGCAGCTCATGCTCCTGCTGCTTGAGGGCCGTGATGTCCTGAATCACCCCGTTGAGGATCAGCGCCTGCTGCTCCTGACGGACAAAATTGCCGCGTACCTGCAGATAGCGATCCCCGTCAGGGCGCTCCACCTTGACCTCCAGATCGAGGGGGGCCAGGGTCTCGGCATGGTTGGCCACCTTGCTGACAAACTCCTGCAGGGCCTGTTCGGTAAAGCCAAATACCTCACCACCCGATTCAGCGTTAAATAAATCCTGATGAGATACCCCCAGGATCTCGTTGGCCCCCTGAGAGGCATAAAGAAAGCGTCCCTTGCCCGGCCCCAGCCACAGATACTGGTAGACTACGCCGGGCATGCTGTCGGTGATCTGGGTCAGGCGAGTTTCAGCCTGACGAGCACGCTCCTCGGCTTCCTTGATACGGCTGACATCGGTCAGCACTGTCAGCACACCCCGCATGTTGCCATCGGGGTCCCGGTAAGGGCGCTTGGCATAGATAACATGAAAAGGGGTGCCATCGGCACGCAAGCTATTGCCGGCCCCCTCCAGCTCCTGGCCGCTTTGCCATATCCGGCGCTCCTCTTCCAGCACGCTCGCACGCAGGGGCTCGGGGATGCTTTGCAGGTCGTCAAGCGCCTCGCCATTGACATCAACGAGAAAGGCATCGCGATAAGCCCGGTTGCAGAGGGTTATACGCTGCTCGCTGTCGCGCAATGCCACCATGGTCGGCAATGAGTTGAGCAGGGTCTGTACAAACAGCAACTGTTCGTTGAGTTTGCTCTCTGCGATTTTCCGCTGCGCAATCTGGCGACGCAGGCTGCGGGCCCAGAACATCACCAGCAGACCGCAGGTCAACAAGGCCACTCCGCCCAGCGCCAGCCACTTGTAGAACTGGCTGTAATCGGATTCGACATTTACCGAAACATTGAGCCAGCGCCGCTCCAGCAGTTGCCACTCCTCATCCGTGATGGTCAGCAACAGCTTGTCCATGATCCGCAGCAGCTCGGGCTGCCTGATATCAACGGCCATGCTGATGGGCACGGAAAACTCGGGGGAGCTCAGCACCACCTGATACTTTTCGTTGAAGCCCTTCATGGCCTGCTGCCCCAGATTGGTCATGGTCAACAGCACATACTCGGCTTTCCCCGTATCAAGCAGGGTAAGCAGCTCGGTATCCTTGCCCACTTCAATGACGTTGCCACCATGGGCGCTGATAAGAGAAGCTTCATAAGAACCGGTCACGCCACCAATCAGGCGCCCTTTCAGCTCCGCCAGCGACTTCAACGGGCGTGCGCCGCGCCGGGATACCACATAGCTGTCGAATTTAAGGTAGGAGGAGCTGAAGGAGGCAAATGCCTCGCGATCCCTGAGCGGTGTCATCAGGGGGATCAGATCCACCTTGTGCTGTTTCAGCAGAGCCAGAGACTCTTGCCAGGTGCTGGTCGGCTCAAGTTCAAAGCGGATCCCCGAGCGCAGACTCAACAACTTCATCAAATCTGCCGCATAGCCGTGCAACACCCCTTCGTCATCAATCTCGCTGATACCGGCAAACGACGGCGCAACGGCAAACCTGACCACCTTGCTCTTCTTCTTTAACCAGGCTACCTCGTCTGGTTCCAGCAACAAACCCGCCTTGAAACGGCTGTCTTCCTGATTCAGCCGCAACCGGGCATCAGCCACCGGGATCCGCTGGTAGGCCTGCCAGATGCGATCCGTCAGCGCCGGGTCATGGGTACTGGTTGCAATGGTCAATGCACTACCGGGGATCCAGTCCGGGATCACAATCCCCATCGACTCAGGCAACCGCTCCATCTCCATGGCAATGATCGGCCCCAGAGCCAGATAAGCATCGGCCGCCCCCAGTTTGACCATATAGGTCGCCTCGTCACGGCTCTCCAGCTCGGTCACATGAGGCATCCCCAGTCGCGCCAGCTCATTGCAACTGCCAAAACCGCGAATACAGACCCAGCGAAGCTTGCGCGCCTGTTCCAGGGTCAAACGTTGATCCGGATGGCGCATCAAGATGGCGCGGGCGTAGGAGCCCAGATAGCCAATATGATTCATCCCCTCCAGC
The DNA here is from genome assembly GCF_049174455.1 of Aeromonas sp. 601027. NCBI lineage: Bacteria > Pseudomonadati > Pseudomonadota > Gammaproteobacteria > Aeromonadales > Aeromonadaceae > Aeromonas > Aeromonas sp. 601027. The sequence continues at coordinate 150,731 of NZ_JAAKTN010000007.1, forward strand.
TCGAGCGCATCGAGCTCGACCCCGATCAAGGCATCAACTTGGCGTCTGTTCAGCGCACCACGGGCATCCACATAGGAGTTGTAGGAGACATAGCGCAGGGAGACCCCCATTTCTGCCGCAATACGCGAGGCCAGCTCCTTGAGCGGACCGGCATAGCGCTGATTGGGCAGTTCATAGAGGAACGGAGGATAACCACCACGGGGCACCCCGACCACCAACTCTTCATCAACCGCACTCTGGTGGTCCGCCACTGCCTTTTCCAACTGGGGAACAGCAACAGCAGGCAGGCCGGAAAACAGCAGCAACAGGGGGAGAAAAAGCTGACGAAAGAGTGACATGAAGTCTTGTCCTGATGAGTAAAACAGATAGGCCACCATATCTAATCTTGCCGATCCTGGCGGAACAAGGCGAGAAAACATACGCATCTGTCACAAACGGGGCAGAGAGGATAGTGCCGGGGCACAGAAAAGTGAATAAAAAATCAACCTGCAAACACAAAAATGGCAGGCATTACGCCTGCCACGTCACCACGGGGAGAGCGTTTACCCTCCCCTATGGATCAGGTTATTCGATTCCCGAGCCGAAAGCCGGTTTGATACTCGCTTTCGCGGATATGGGCGATCTGTCCCTCAAACCCTTCCAGACCAATATCTTTCAGCAGGGCAGGTGACAGATTGACCACGGCGAGACGACGCTCGACCCGGGCAATCCTTCTCTGGACCAGGGATTCAACACTGCGCAGTAAAACCAGTTCGATAGACATGACATTCTCCAGTTGAACATGCGGTTCTCCCGGAGAAAGTGGATATCACCCTGCGGGACGAACCGCGGGTGATAAAAAGACAGGGGTTACCTGTTTACGCCACGCGGTAAAAGAGCACGAGATTTCACGCCGCACGCAGTGCCGCGAGAGAATGCAATATTGAGCATCAGATGTTGCATTTTCGTCTCCTTACCGGGTAAAAGTTGAACAGATTGCAGAAGTCTAAAAAATATCCGAATTTAAAACAAGCCTCTTGCGACTCCTTTTTAAACGTTTTTACGGCATTTTATGCTGCCCGACAGGGAGCCTGGGGCATCAGATCCCCGAGAGTAGCCGGTACTCTTCCAGTACATAGGTATCCGTCATGCCGCTGACATAATCGAGCAGCAGCCGCACCCGGTAATACCACTCCTGCTCGTTCTGGCAGGCAAAGCGCGGATCCGGGGTGGCGATCGCCAATCGATAGGCCTTGAGATGGCGGGCCGAGAGACGGTGATAGAGGCGGCGCGCAAAGAAAAGCGCCTGACTCCCCTCCCCGGCCAGCAGACGGGCAAACTGTGGCGCTGGCAGCGACAACAGGCAGGCATAACTGGTCAGCACCCCGCGCAGCGCCGCATACCCCTCCAGCTCAAGCGCTTCCACCTCGGGGCGCATAAAGACCAGCTCACGGGCCACCCGCTTGAGGATATCGAGCACCCGCGCCGCCGGCGCCTGACCGTGCAGCAGCGCTTGCGGATAGGATCCCTGCAAAATGGCCTGATGTTCGCTGACATAGCTCTGCGCCGCCAACGCCACCAGATCCCGGGTCAGCTGCTGGCGAAAATGGGGGAAAAAGCCCCGACCAGAAGCCAGCGCCTCATCCAGCAAGGTGCCCATGTAGTCACTCTGGTCAGCAGCTCGCAGCGCCGCCAGCAGTTCACCCTGAGTCAGGATCCGCCGATCTACCGCATCTTCCAGATCGGCGATGCAGTAGGAGATGTCATCGGCCGCCTCCATGATGTAAACCAGCGGATGACGGCAGCCGGGGGCCAGACCCAGGCTCTGACCGAGGGCGCGGTAGAGCGGCTGCTCACTGAAGAAGATGCCCCGCTTGCTGCTCCAGCCATGATGCTGGCCATAGCTCACCCCGGGTTGCGGCTGCTGCGGGTATTTGCAGAGCGCCGCCAGTTGTCCGAGTGTCAGGTTGAGCTCGTGCAAGCTGTGCACCAGCCGCAGACTCTGGGCGTTGCCATCAAACAGTTGCAGATCCTGACGCAATTCAGCCCACTGGGCCGAAGGTGGCTGCGCCAGCGCCTGCTGATAGAGGGGATCGAGCATCTCGCCGAGCCACTGGCTCATCACCTGCTCGCCAAAGTGGCCAAACGGCGGGTTGCCCACGTCATGAAGCAGGCAGGACATCTCCACCAGATTGATAAAAGCCCCTTCGCAGACCGTGCCTGCTGGCAAGGCAGCCAGAATGCGGCGGCTGATCTGGCGGCCGGTCTCCTGCACCTCCAGCGAGTGGGTGAGACGGCTGCGCACCGAGGCCTTCACATCGAGCGGAAAGACCTGGGTCTTCTGCTGCAACCGACGCACCGGCGCGGCCTGCACGATACGGGCGCGATCCTGCTCGGTCGCCTCCAGCAGCTCCTCATTCCCCCAAGGGTGGATGCGCGCGGGGGTAATCAAACGGCTATACATCTCGCAGCTCCTTGCCAGCAACTTCCATCAGACTCAAGACAGCAACCAGCGCCGCAGACGGGCGATATCGCCCGGATATTCGCGGCGCAGCGTCTCAATCCAGTCTTCCACGTTTTCCCACCAGGCGGGATGATCCGGGCTCTGGATCAGCTGGGCCGTCTGCTGCAATCGGCGCAGGCCAATGGAGCCTGCCGCCCCTTTTATCTTGTGTGCCTCCTCCACCACCCCCGCCTGATCCCGGGCGATCATGTTGGAGTCGAGCACCGCCATGTAGTCCGGCATCATCTTCTCGAACAGCTCGACGCTGGAGAGCAGCACCGGCTTGCCCACCGTATCGGCATAATCAGTGAGGAAGGGAATATCCAGCAGGGCATCCTGATTGCCCGCATCAGCTTGCTCGTCCGCTTCATCCTCGGCCAGATCGGCAAACAGGTGACCAATCACCTCCCGCACCGCTTTGGAGCCAAGCGGCTTGTTAATGACATCCTGCATGCCGTGATCCCGGTAGTACTGGCGATCGCCGGTTGAGTTGGCGGTGAGTGCCACCATGGGTGGCAGGCTGTCGCCATAACGCTCCAGCAGGGTTTTCGCCACATCGAAGCCGGTCATGTCCGGCAGCTGGATATCGAGCAAAATGAGGTCGAAATCATCCGGGTTGGCCATCGCCAACGCCTGGGTGCCGTCCCGTGCCACCTGCACCTGATGACCCAGCTTGTTGAGCAAGGCGCAGGCCACCGTCACGTTAAGCTCCACATCCTCCACCAGCAGGATATCGAGGGAAGGCATCTCCTCCTCCTGCTCTGGCAACACAGGCTCGGCGCAAGCCACTTCCAATTCGGCAGTGAAGCAGGAACCTTCGCCCGGATCGCTGTCCACATAGAGCTGGCCGCCCATCGCCTGCACCAGCTGACGGGAGACCGCGAGGCCAATGCCGGTGCCGGTGGCGTGCTTCTTGCCCTGCACCTGATAGTACATGGCGAAGATCTTCTCCTGCTGGGCGCGCGGGATACCGATGCCGGTATCCTCCACCTCAAAGTGCAGGGCCAGCTTGCCCGGCTCGTCGGCAGGATGGGAGAGGCAACGCACGGTGACCCCCCCCTCATCGGTAAACTTGACCGCATTGCCCACCAGATTCCACAGCACCTGACGCAGTCGGGTGCCATCCGCCATCACGAACTGCGGCATGTCGCCATCGCGATCAAAGTGCAGATAGAGCCCCTTCTGCTCCGCCTGAATACGCGACAGCGTCTCCAGCTCGTCGAGGAAGGCAGGCAGGTCGATCCGGGTTGGTGCGATCTCAAGCCGACGCCGATCGAGTTTGTCGAGATCGATGATGTCGTTGAAGATGTTGCCGAGGGTGACCGCACTTAAGTGAATGGTCTTGAGCTGCTGGCGCTGGCTCGGGTCGAGCGGGGTATCCATCAGCATCCGGCTCAACCCTACAATGCCGTTGAGCGGGGTGCGCAACTCGTGGCTGATGGTGGAGATAAAGGTGGTCTTGTCGCGGCTCGCCTTCTCCAGCTTGTCCTGATACTGCTTGCGCTCGGTGATGTCGCGGCCAAAACCGAGCAGGCCGAGTCGCTTGCCGAAGCGGTCGAAGAAGGGCACCTTGCGCAGCTCGAAGTAGGCTTTACGGCCATCGGGATACTCCAGCCACTGCTCGTAGGTGAGCGGCTCGTTGCTGGCAAAGACCTGCTTGTCGGTCTCCACCACCTTGTTGGCGATCTCCTGCTTGTAGACATCGAAAGGTGTGAGGCCAATCAGCTCGCTCTCCGCCTTGCCGGTCAGCTCCTCCATGGCGCGGTTGCAACCGGAGAACTGCTCATCCTCATTGCGGTAGTAGACCAGATCCGGGGAACAGTCGATAAAGGAGCGCAGCAGAGCGGTACGCTCCCCCAGATGAAGCTGGGCTTTCTCCCGCTGGAACACCTCGTTCTCGAGATCCTCGATGGCCTGCAGACGCAGTGCCTCGGCCCGGTTGGTCTCGGCAATCTGGGCATTGAGGCGACTGATGTTCTCCTGCAACTGACTGTTGAGCTCCAGATCCCGCTCGCGCATATCCTGCAGCTTGCGCACCATCCGGCTCAATCGCTGACGGGAATCCTCCAGCTGATCCACCACGATGGAGAGAAAATAGACCGCCCAGGGGGTCACCAGCAGGCCAAAGAAGACCGAGCGCACGAAGTCGATCACATCAATATTGCCGCGCAGGAACAGGGTCACCCCCATCTGGATGGCGACAGCCAGCACTATGATGCCAGCCGCCAGAAACATGCTGAAGCGCACCAGTCCCAGCTTGGTCATCAGATCGACGTAATATTGTGCCCAGGATTTAATCTGCTTCATCTTGTTATTTTCTCCCCCATATCCGCGAACAGAATACCAGCACAGAGAATTGAACTCTTCTTATCTCGCACAATTAATTAACGATTCGCCTAGTGAAATGAGTGAGTTAGGATATTTGATGAAATTCTGTCAGTTGCCATTAAGGGTGGCCCCCTATAATCGCCCACCTGGTAATTTAAACGCGTTTAATTTAGGAGTTATCTGATGCGCAACACTACCCTGCTTGGTCTGGGCCTGCTGGTCGCAAATAGTGCATATGCGGATTTGGGAACCATTCCCAACGAATCGGGCTGGTCCGGTTTCCTGCTTGGCGGCGTCAACGTCATCAATTACGAATCCAACTTTTACAGCGGTGACGACGAAAATCGTCGACTGAGCGGACTGGGCAGTGCAGAGAGCAGCTCCGCCGTCGCCCCGCTGCTCAACGCAGATATCCGTTACACCTTTGCCGATACCCGCACCCAGGTCTTCCTCGGTAACCTGATCCAGGATGCCATCCGTTTCGACTTCACCCAGCAACTCGGTATCCGCCAGGAGATGAGCAACAAGGGCACAGTGGCCGGCTCCGTGGTCTTCAATGCCATGCCAACCGAGCAGTGGAGCGATCCCTTCGCCGTAAGCGTCGATCGCCAGTCGACCGATATCAAGTCAAAAGGGGTGCGCTTCGCCTGGGACAATATCTGGGGCAGCAACTTCTTCGGCAGCCTGACCACCCGCAACATCGAAGTCGATGAAGAGCGCAGTGGCAGCCAGTATGGTGCCGACACGGCGGCCAAGCTGGATCGCAACGGCAAGATCCACGCCCTCGACCTCTCCTACAAATGGCAGCTGGCAGCCGGTCAGGTGCTGGAGCCGGCTTTCATCCACCGTCAGGCTGACCTGGACGGCAGCGCCCAGAGCTACAAGAGCAACGGCCTCCAGTTGACCTACGGCAAGCGGGCATCCCAGTGGTCCTTCGTCAGCAACCTCTATCTGGGTCAGACCAAATATAATGAAGCCAACCCAATCCCTGACTTTGGTAACAAAAAAGCCGACTCCGACGAGTTTGCCCTGACCGGTACCTTCTTCTGGCACCGCCTGTTCGGTATTGCACCGCTCTCGGCAACCTTTACCGCTGGCTACGCCAAGTCCGATTCCGACATCAACTTCTACGATTCTGAATCGGTGATGTTCAACACCGGCCTGCTCTACAACTTCTAATAACGGTTGTGAGCACCGATACAACAAGGCCACCCGAAGGTGGCCTTGTTGCTATCCGGCATTTGCCTCAAATACCCAAAGAGTCGAGCAGATCATCGTGATCATTACTGGCTGGCGCAGCGGCTGCCGGGGCCGGCTTGGCGGCATCCTGCTTGGCCTGGGCGATCAGGGCGTCAGGATCCAGCTCCTCGTGCTCCATCCCCTCATTGTGAATGCGAATAAACTCGGTCTTGTCCATCGCCAGCTCCAGATAGAAGATGTTGTTGCGGGCGGTGAAGAAAGTGACGCGGCGGGACTCCGGACTGTCAAGATTGGTATCGACGCTCAGCATCACCTGCTTGTTGAGGGCCAGCATCTTCGGCTGGTTCTGGGTAATGTGAGTCTGCAAATCCCGGCCCACCTTGACGGTAAAGCTGCCAACGATCTGGTTCATCAGTTCGCCCATCACGTTGCTCACCTCGTCAGAGGTATGGGAGATGGCGAGATCCTCCTTGGAGAGCCCCATGCTCAGCATGTAGCTCTCGTACAACTCCATGGCGGCAGCGGCGGAGAAGTTGATCACCACCAGACCGGAAAAACCGCCATCGAACAGCACGAAGCAGCCGATATCCGGCTTGAGGCAGGTCTTGCTGATCCGCTGCACCATGCCGGAAAACCGCACCTGACTCATGGTCGCGGCACTCAACACATCGGTCACCGAGTTGCACAGGCTGAGCAGTACATCCTCAGTCGTCAACACGACGTCATCATCGGCTCTTGTCACTATCATGGGACCTTCCTGAACATCGAGAATGGGCTTATCTATACCATAACTCTAACAGATGGCGCGGCCCGAAGACTGAAATAGCGACACGCCTCTCAGTTGACGCCGTTATCAGCAGCCGCAGGGGTAAAACCGCTCAGCTTGGCGAGCCGGTCACGCCATCTGTCGGCCTGCTGCGCCAGCACCTGTGGCTCATAAGGCACGATCGGATGAGCCCCCCAGATGGGGCCGGGCCAGGCAGCATCGGTGGCGAAACGTGCGACATGGTGAATGTGCAGCTGTGGCACCAGATTGCCCAGCGCCCCTATGTTGATCTTGTCCGGACTGAGGGCCTGCTCCATCAGGGCGGCGACGGCGCAGGACTCCTGCATCAGCTGTTGCTGCTGCTCCGGTGCCAGATGGTGGATCTCGCGCAGGTTGGCCACTCGCGGCACCAGAATCAGCCAGGGGTATTGACTGTCTTTGGCCAGCAGGGCGCGACAGAGCGGTAGATCGCCAAGCCAGCAGGTATCCGCCTGCAGGCGTGAATGCAGTTCAAACATGAACACCTCGTTGAGTAAGATGAAGAGGGCATCCAAAAGGGAGGGCCCACGTTACTGCAACGGGCGAAAAACTTAAAGCTGTGGCACGGCCCAACCGATAAAGCGCTTGCGCAAAGCCGGATCGGCCCGGAGGAACAACTGCTGCAACTGCCCTTCCAGCTCGCTGGCAGCCACACCGGGTTGCGCCCCGCTGGCGGGCATAGCCACTGGCGGCGCAGCAACAGCGACTGCCGTCAGCGCCGCCTTGCCACCGCTGCGGTTGTATTCAGCCAGTTTGCCATTCCAATCCACCCCAAGCAGCATACCACTGGTCACCAGCGCATCCTGCTGGATAGCCAGCGCGCGACCATTCTCCTGCAACGCCACCACAGGAGCCTTTGCATACGCCTGCATCCCCCGCTCATCGGCCGGTACGCTGGCCGTCAGCTGCAAATGCTGATTGCTGCCCTGATAGCGCACCACCTGTGGCTCGGAGCGTACCTGCCGATCATTCTCGCTGCTGCTGCGACTGGGGATCACCCCCTCGAAGCGCACCAACAGTTGCTGTTCGCCATCCGCCAGGGTGGCATGCTGCTCATCCTGCAAGGTGCCGTTGCTCACCGCGAGGATGCGGAAATTCTCCGGCACCTTCACTTCCACCATGGCCTGCGCACTGCCAGCCCCCAAGCCTGCACAGAGCAGCACAAACCCGGTCAACCCTCTATTGCTCTTCATTCCCGCTGATCTTCCTGATGCCGATGATGGGCGCAGGGTAGCAGCCGAAGATGACAGAAAAATAACGCCGCTCAGAGCAGGTAGTTGGGTCGCTCGGCAAACCACTGGGCCAGCACTTGCTTGAACAGCCGGATCTTGCGCGGTACCCGCCGCTGCTGGGCATGCAGCACATGAAGCTGATGCAGACCGCTCTGCCACTCGTCAAGCACGGTCACCAGCTCCCCCGCCATCAGCAGCGATTCCACCAGCATCAGCGGGCACTTGGCATAGCCCATACCAGCGCGCGCCAGTTGCAACACTGTGCTGTAGTGGTTGGCCCGCACCTTGCCCTGCACCAGAATGTGTGCCTCTTCCCCCTCATGGATAAAGTGCCACTGCTCCCAGGCCGGATTGTGCCCCTGCAACAGGCAGCTGCGCCCGCTCAGCTCATAGGGAGTGGCGGGACGCCCCTCTCGCGCCACCAGTGCGGGGCTCGCCACCACCACATCCTTGAGCCGCCCCAGCGGCAGGGCCACCAGATTATCCGGCACTTCGCTCATGGCGCGCAGGGCGATGTCGTTCTCTCCCTGGCTCATGTCGACCATCTGGTTGGTGAAGTTGAGCTCCACCTCCACTCCCGGGCAGAGCGCGGCAAAGCTGGTCAGCAGCTCGCTCACCATCCGATCGCCGGTGCTGACCGGGCAGGTAAAACGCAGTCGTCCGCAATCCTCTTCGGTCAGCGCCTGAATATCCTGCTCCGCCTGCCGAGCCAGCGCGAAGATCTCCCCCGCCTGCTGATAGAGGGTCTTCCCCGCCTCGGTCAGACTGAGCCGGCGGGTGGTGCGCTGCAACAGTTGCGCATTGAGGGAGGACTCCAGCGCGCTGACATGGCGGCTCAGCATCCCCTTGCTGACCCCAAGCGTATCGGCCGCAGCCGAGAAACTGCCGCGCAGCACCACCTCGTAAAAGCTGGCCAGATGGGCGATATCCATCATTAGCTCCAATATGGAAACAATGGGTTTATTTTACGCGCTTTTTCGCATTTTCTGTTGCGCTAGAATCGATACATCCCAACCAGGAGTGATGCAGATGAAAATTGTGATTGTGGGTGCCTCCGGCACCGTCGGCTCCGCGGTCAGTGAACTGCTTGCCAAAGATCATCAGGTGATCCGGGTCGGCCACAGCCGTGGTGATGCCACGGTCGACATGCGCGATCCCGCCTCCATCAAGGCGCTGTTTGCCCAAGTGGGCCAGTTTGATGCACTGGTTGTCGCCAGCGGCAGCGTGGCCTTCAACGGCCTGACCGAGATGACCGACGAACAGTGGCAGGTGGGACTGGAGAGCAAGCTGATGGGCCAGATCAACCTGACCCGAGCCGCCATTTCCTATCTGACTGACAAGGGTTCCATCACTTTGATCAGCGGTATTTTGAGCGAGGAGCCGATCAACTGGGGCGTGAGCGCCAGCACAGTCAATGGCGCCATCGATCACTTTGTGAAAGCGGCCGCCTGCGAGCTGCCAAGGGGCCTTCGCATCAACGTGGTGAGCCCCACCGTGCTGGCGGAGTCGATGGACAAATACGCCGACTTCTTCCCGGGGTTCGTGCCGGTGCCCGCCGCCAAGGTGGCGCAGGCTTACAAGAAGTCGGTGCTGGGCATCCAGACAGGTCAGGTGTTCAGGGTCAACGGCTGATCGCCGCTCGCTTGCCGCCAGACCAGCAATAAAAACGGGCCCCATAGCGGGGCCCGTCTGTTTCTCTGCCTCTCTCCATCGCCACCGGTAAACGTTTGTTTCTAGGCGACAAAAAAGAGCGCAACCCTTAGTCGATCAGACCGTACTGATCGCGCAGCACCTCGATGATCTCCAGCTTGGGATTGGCAGAACGCGCCAGCTTGTGGCCGATGATCTTCTCGGCGATCCCGACATAGGTGTTGGAGATATCCATCATCACTTCGGTCGGCAGCTTGTTGTCGCGGGCCAGGGCAAAACGTTCCGGCATGCGGTTCTTGTTGAGCAGGATGTCCGGATCCGGGAAGTGGTTGAGCAGCCACTGACGGAAACCCTCTTTGGACTTCTCGACAATCTGACCGTCGCGCAGGGCCGCGCCATCCCAGATACGGGAGCTGTCGGGGGTGCCCACTTCATCCATGTAGATCAGCTTCTCGTTGCCGGCGGCATCGTGGACGTAACCAAACTCGAACTTGGTATCGACGAAGATCTGATCCAGCCCGGCCAGCGCGTCGCTGATGACGTTGAAGCCCTCTTTGAGCAGCACTTCGTAGCGGTCGATGTCGGCCGGTTTGCTGAAGTTGAAGCCCTTGTAGTGGCGCTCGATATCGACACGGGAGACGTTGACGTCATCGGCTTCCGGCACGCCATCCAGCCCTTTCAGCACGCCCTTGGTGGAGGGAGTGATGAGGATCTCCGGCAGTTTCTGATCCTTTTTCAGCCCTTCCGGCAGGGTGATGCCGCAGAACTCGCGCTCGCCATCCTTGTAGGCACGCCACATGGAGCCGGTGATGTACTGGCGGGCAATCGCCTCGATCATCACCGGACGGGCTTTTTGCACGATCCAGACGAAGGGGTGCGGAATATCCAGAATGTGGCTGTCGGCCAGTCCCTTCTCCTTGAACAGCTTGAACCAGTGGCTGGAGATAGCATTGAGCGCCGCGCCCTTGCCCGGCACGCCGTTCAGGCCATCCACACCTTGCCAGATGCAATCGAAGGCCGAGATGCGATCGCTGATCACCATGAGGGCGAGGGGCGCATCGGCCGGCACATCATAGCCTTTCTCTTTTATGAGCCGGGCACTGTCTTCGGGGGTCAACCAGTAGACGCTGCGCACTTTGCCGGAATGGACAGGTTTATCGGTACGGATCGGCAAATCGTCATTCACCGCCAATACTTGATCTGCAAGACTCATGGCTAATAACACTTCCTGTTTGTGGGGGGTAAACATCGCGAGTCCCTCACCCGCGCGCTCTGTTTGCAACGGACTGGCAAGGGGGCTCGCATCATCGAAAACCGCTCGGAATCCCCGCGTTTTCAGGGGGATTTTGATAACAAAACAGGGGCACAAGGCCCCTGTATTTATTCTGCTTTTGCTGCTGCCTGATCGGCCAGCCCCTTGGCGAACGCCTCGGACAGGCTGATATACATCTGGGAGATAACCCCGGACGATACCGGCTTCTTGTCCTTGTCGAACAGGGTGATGGAGGTCTTGCCTCCCGCCATTTCGCCAAGCTGGAAGCGGTATTTCTCCTCCTCCAGTTTGAACGGCTCGCTCCCTTTCGCCTTCCAGAACTCGGCACCCGGCTCTTCGTACTCGACGTCGATCCAGCCCAGAGACTGCTGGGTATCCTTGATGGTGAAACCGTAAGCAGGCAGTACCTGATTAAGGCGACGCCACACCTGATCAAAGGAACCTTCGGCAATCCAGGCGCTCAGCTCGTTGTTGTCCAGACCCAGTTGCAGACCCATGCCATCGTTGGACTTGTGCTGCTCGCGGGCTTTCAGCTGGCTGTCGTAATAGAGAGAGAACTGGTTCAGCACTCGCGCGGCATAGCGCTGGGCATCGGCAGGGGTCAGCTTGTTGCTGGTCTCGCCGTCGATGGTCTCTTCGTGATCCAGTACCCGGACCGACATATTGACGGCGTGGCGCTGGGCATCGTTGCGCACGGTGAACTGGTAACGCTGACGGATTTTGAAGTCTTCGTCATCTTCACCCCAGCCATCGAGGGCAACAGTGTTGTCAAACCAGCCGGTCTGCAATACGCCATCCTGCTGATCCAGCTTCTCGGTGGTGACCTTGTATTTGGCCAGGAAGTTCATCAGGAACGACCAGGTATCGCGCTCCACGCTCTGGCTGGTGCTCAGGGCATAGAAGGCAACGGTCGGTTCGGTTGCACTCTGCACCACCTGACTGCCCGGTACCACGGTCAGCAGCTGGGCGGGTGGACGCACATCGACCTGGGCGCCGAGGGCACCTTCACGGCTGCTCTCGGGCAGCGGCGGGATGTCGTACTGGCTGTTGAAGGTGGGGGCACTCAATCCTGCGGGGATCAAGAACGCGCGGCCCTCGAGGCGGGCATCTTCATAACCGAAGTCGCGGTTGGCCATTTTGCGATCCTGGGGGGTGCTGCAACCGGCCAAGACGGCCACAGTCGCAACGCTCAGCACCAGACGGGCTCTATTTCCCTTTCCATTAGATTTAAACACTCGCCATCAACTCCGCTGTGGTCAGTGCTCGCGCCATCAGCTGCTCGCCCTCGGGGGTGAGGTCAACCAGCGGCAGGCGCAAGGTGGCTGTTGCAATCAACCCCAGTTGGGCACAGGCCCATTTCACCGGGGTGGGGCTCGGTTCGCAGAACAGAGTCTTGTGCAACGGCATCAAGAGATTGTTGATGTCATGCGCCTGCCCGGCATCACCGGCCAGCGCAGCACGACACATGTCGGCCATCTGGGCCGCTGCAATATTGGTGGTGACCGAAATCACGCCATCGCCACCTTGCAGCATAAAATCACAACCAGTGGCATCGTCGCCACTGTAGAGAGCAAACTCCGGCCCGCACAGCTCGCGCAGCAGCGGGGTGCGGCTCAAATCGCCGGTTGCCTCTTTCAAACCGATAATGCCGGGAACCTTGGCCAGACGGGCCACGGTCTCCGGTTTGAGATCGCAACAGGTGCGACCGGGCACATTATAAAGAATTTGGGGCAGACCACTAGCCTCGGCGATCGCACAATAGTGGCGATAGAGACCTTCCTGAGTGGGCTTGTTGTAGTAAGGAGTCACCGAGAGACCCGCCACCACGCCGGTTTTGGCCAGTCGCTTTGCCAATTCAATGGCATGGGCAGTATTGTTGGAGCCGCAACCGGCGATGACGGGAATGCGTCCGGCGGCATACTCAACGGTCTTTTCAACGACGGCGATATGCTCCTGCTCGCTCAGGGTCACCGATTCCCCTGTGGTACCCACCGCAACAATGGCGCAGGTCCCGGCGCTGACATGATAGTCGACCAGTTTGGCCAGACTGGCCCAATCGACTTCACCTGAAGCCAGCATGGGGGTAACGAGCGCAACAATACTACCGCGTAACATGGACTTTTCTCCCGATTTTCAGGGGCGTAATGGTAAAGCTGACCCCTTTGAAAAACAAGGGAGAGAGGGGGCAAGCCGTGATACCATCCGGAACAAAAAGTAATGGACGAAAGTCGGCAGCGTCCCTCAGGGAGTGGTCATCAGGGCCGGAGGGTTGGCTTGCCAGCGCGGCTTTCGCAACGAAATAACGGACGAGAGAAGATTTATGACTCACTACCTGGTCGTAACGGCCATCGGCACGGACAGGCCTGGCATCGTCAATGAAGTGACCCGCCACGTCAGTGGCTGTGGTTGCAACATTGTGGACAGCCGCCTTGGCATCTTCGGCAATGAATTTACCTTTATCATGCTGCTCTCGGGCGACTGGAACAGCATGATGCAACTCGAAATCAGCCTGCCTCTGCGTAGCCAGGAGTGGGATCTCATCACCATGATGAAACGCACCGAGCGCCACCAGTCCCTGCAGTATGACGTCCGCGCCAGTGCCGACCTGTTGATCCGCGACGAGCCCGGCATCGTAAGCCAGTGCACCCAGTTCTTCAGCGAACATGGCTGGAACATTCAGGCGATGCAATCCATGACCCTGGAGCAGCAGCCATTCAACCTGCTGAAGATCAGTTTTCAGCTCAATCTGGCCAGAGAGGGTGAAGTGGAAGGTTCGCAAACCGCCTTCGCCGAATTCTGTCGTCAACTGGGTGCCGAATCGTTCGAGTTTATCGTCAATCGCAAACACGCCTGAGGGCGTTTTACCCGAGGAGACCCCATGCAACCACTACAAGCTGGCAGCCCCGCCCCCGATTTCTCCCTGCCCGACCAGAATGGTAATCAGGTCAGCCTCGCTGGCCTGCGCGGCAGGAAGGTGCTGGTCTATTTCTATCCCAAGGCAATGACCCCCGGCTGCACCACCCAGGCCTGCGGCCTGCGCGATGTGAACGCCGAGCTGGCCGCCCTCAATGTGGTGGTGCTTGGCATCAGCCCGGATCCGGCCAAACGGCTGAAAAAGTTCGAAGAGCGGGACCAGCTCAACTTCACCCTGCTGGCCGATGAAGACCACGCCGTCGCCGATGCTTTTGGCGTCTGGGGCCCGAAGAAATTCATGGGCAAAGAGTATGACGGCATTCACCGTCAGAGCTTCCTGATCGATGAAGAGGGCAAGATTGCCCACCACTTCGACAAGTTCAAAACCAGCGATCACCATCAGGTGGTACTGGATTTCCTCAAGGGATAACCCTCCCCTGCGTCATTGAAAGGCCTGCCATGCAGGCCTTTTTTGTCTGGTCAGCCGCCCCTTGCCAACGGATTTTTCTCACCAACTCCCCCGCCCAGATCAAAAAATTCATTTTATATATGGGTTAACGTGACCCAAGAATCATATTCCAGCGAGATATCCCATGAACATGAGCAACACTGAGCGTTTGATCCTGAGCAACCAGTACGAAATTCTGGCGAAACTCAATCCGGAGAAAGCGGACGCCTACCAGCGCGCAAGCACCATCATCGAGCGCGGCTACTGCCTGCAGATCCTCGAGCTGGAGAAGAGCTTCGGCCATCTGGATCTGGCGACCTGCCAAGAGGTAATCGACACCCTAGAGCTGCACCACGCACTGGCCATCTCATGGGGCAATCTGGATGTAGCCGATCAGGGCGAGATCAACGCCAGTCGGCTGGAGTTCAACGGCTACAGCCGCAGCCAAGAGCGTGAGCTGGCTGACTACGTCTGCTTCCTGCTGGAGGTGGACAAGCGCTTCCCCGAGCTCAAGTGCCCGTGCGACGAGCTCTCCAGCGACATCGCCATGCGCGACAAATACCAGCGGATGCTGCAGGTGTGGCGTCAGTGTCCACGTCAGTACAAGCTCTCCATCCAGGAGATCCGCAAGGTGCTGGCGGCCTGATCCGCATACCAACCGCAACAAAAAAGGCGCCACTGGCGCCTTTTTGCATCTGAAACGGGTTATTCGTAGAGAAAGGATTTATCGAGCTGCTGGAAGGCGGCCTTGAGGGTATCGGCCAGCTCTTCATAGCGCGGCTGGGAAACCAGCTGGCGGCGGCCACCCTGCTCGTTCATCTTGCCGTTGATCTCCCGATACCAGCTCGCCAGCGACGGGGGCAATCGGGTATCGGCACGCTGGCCGAGCCAGTAGTAGCCCTGCAGCGGCAAACTGAGCAGAAACAGCACGGAAGTGATGACAGAAGGCCAGTAGTGCAGCTCGCCAAACTGGAACTGCAGCATCACGCTCAACACCGCCAGTGCGGGGATCACCTTGAGGGCGAACTCGGTCGCCTTGATCACCCGATTTTCAGGAAACATCGAATTGAGCTCGGGACGGCGCGGCCAAAGCGTCATATAATGGCGGCCTTGCTGTAACTTAGTTCCAAAAATGTTCATGCTCATACTACCTCCGAGCGCTTTTTGAACGTACTAACGGCAAAACCTCGACAAAATTTGATGCAAAGTAACAAAGGTTGAGGATGACTTTGTTATTTTTCAACAATCGGGTTATCCTTTGTACGCCCATTTTTGCGTCAAAAGCTTCTTGCTATTGACCTGTCAGGGACGTCTGGATTTCGGGTCTTGTATCACTATACAAGGGGCAAGCAACAGATTGCCAACCCTCATAAGGATAAGTTGAAAGTTTTTGGCCGCACCGCGTCCAACGCATCCGCCTACACAACCCAATCTGCGATAGGATTTATTCATGAGTAAGCTGGTTCTTGTTCTTAACTGTGGCAGCTCTTCCCTGAAGTTTGCCGTCATTGACGCAACCACCGGTGATGACCTGCTGTCCGGCCTGGCCGAGTGCTTCAACCTCGACGACGCCCGCATCAAGTGGAAACTGAATGGCGAGAAGGGCAGTGCCGATCTGGGTGCGGGTGCCGCTCACCAGGAAGCGCTGGACTTCATCGTCAACAAGATCCTGCCGCTCAATCCGGAACTGTCCAAGAACCTGATCGCCATCGGTCACCGTGTTGTTCACGGCGGCGAGCGCTTCACCTCTTCCGTCGTTATCTGTGACGACGTGATCGACGGCATCGAAGCCGCCGTTCCGTACGCACCGCTGCACAACCCGGCTCACCTGATCGGTATCCGTGAAGCTCGCCGCGTATTCCCGGCGCTGGCTGACAAGAACGTGGCCGTATTCGATACCGCGTTCCACCAGACCATGCCGGAAGAAGCCTTCCTGTACGCCCTGCCGTACAAGCTCTACAAAGAGAACGGCATCCGTCGCTACGGCGCTCACGGCACCAGCCACTACTATATCAGCCTGGAAGCTGCCAAGCAGCTGAACAAGCCGGTTGAAGAGCTGAACATCATCAACTGCCACCTGGGCAACGGCGGTTCCGTCTGCGCCATCAAGAACGGCAAATCCGTTGATACCTCCATGGGTCTGACCCCGCTGGAAGGCCTTGTTATGGGTACCCGCTCCGGCGATCTGGACCCGGCCATCATCTTCTTCCTGCACGACAAGCTTGGCATGAGCGTGGCCGATATCAACACCATGCTGACCAAAGAGTCCGGCCTGCAGGGTCTGACTGAAGTGACCTCCGACTGCCGTTTTGTTGAAGACAACTACGACAGCAAAGAAGAAGCCAAGCGTGCTATGGACGTTTACTGCTATCGCCTGGCCAAGTACATCGGCGCCTACGCTGCCGCCATGGACGGTCGTCTGGACGCCGTTGTTTTCACCGGTGGTATCGGTGAAAACTCCGCCCCGATCCGTGAAATCACCCTGAACAAGCTGGGTCTGCTGGGCTTTGACGTCGATCACGACGCCAACCTGAAGGCTCGTTTCGGCAAGGGTGGCGAGATCACCAAGGCTGGTTCTACCAAGGCCCTGGTTATCCCGACCAACGAAGAGTGGGTTATCGCCCACGACGCGCTGGAACTGGTCGGCGCTTAATTGACGCAGTAACTCGAGGCCGCCCACAGGGCGGCCTTTTCCTGATCCCAAAAAATGAACAAGGGGTATAAAGTGGCACGCACTATTATGCTTATCCCGGTCGGCACTGGTGTCGGCGTAACTTCCGTGAGTCTTGGCGTTGTTCGCGCCATGGAGCGTCACGGTGTCAATGTCAGCTTCTTCAAACCGGTTGCCCAGCCGCGTCCGGGTGAAACCGGCGCAGAGCGCTCAACCGCCGTTATCCGCGCAGCTGCCAACATCAACCCGCCCGAGCCCTTCACCCTCTCCTACGCCGAGAACATGATCAGCTCCAGCAACACCGATATCCTGCTGGAAGAGATCGTTGCCCGCTTCGAAGAGCACGTGAAATCCAGTGGTGCCGAAGTGCTGGTTGTCGAAGGTATGGTGCCGACCGACAAGCAGCCCTTTGCCAACAAGCTGAACTACGACGTCGCCAAGGCGCTGGACGCTGACATGGTATTCGTGACCCACCCGGGCCATGACTCCAGCCAGAAGCTGAAAGAGCGCATTGAGCTGGCCTGCTCCAACTTCGGTGGTGTCAACAACCCCCGCATCGTTGGTTGCGTGATCAACAAGGTGGGCGCGCCGGTTGACGAGCATGGCGTAACCCGCCCTGACCTGACCGAGATGTTCGAGGCCCATCACCACGCTTCTGACGCGGCTCACAACCTGGAAGTGCTGCAAGTGTTTGGCAAGAGCCCGCTGCGCATCCTCGGCTGCATCCCCTGGAACACCCAGCTGATCGCCCCGCGCGCCAAGGATCTTGCCAAGCATCTGGCCGCCAAGATCCTGCACAAAGGCGAGCTAGACAGCCGCCGTTTGCAGACCGTGACCTTCTGTGCCCGCTCCATCCACAACATGGTTGAGCACTTCCGTCCGGGCAGCCTGCTGGTGACCTCCGGCGACCGCTCTGACGTCATCGTCTCCGCCTGCCTCTCCGCCATGAACGGCGTCAAGCTGGGCGCCCTGCTGCTGACCGGTAACTATCATCCGGAGCCGCAGGTAATGGCGCTGTGCCAACAGGCCATGGCCACCGGCCTGCCGATCATGATGACCGGTACCAACACCTGGCAGACCGCCGTCAGCCTGCAGAACTTCAACGTCGATATTCCGGAAGATGACCGCGAGCGTATCGAGCTGGTACAGGACTACGTCGCTGGCCACATCGACAAACACTGGATCGAGTCACTGACCGTCAGCTCTACCCGTTCCCGTCGTCTGAGCCCGCCGGCATTCCGTTATCAGCTGACCGAGCTGGCCCGTCAGGCCAACAAGCGTGTCGTGCTGCCGGAAGGTGACGAGCCGCGCACCATCAAGGCTGCCGCCATCTGTGCCGAGCGTGGCATTGCCCGTCCGGTGCTGCTGGGTAACCCGGAAGAGATCCGTCGCGTTGCCGAACAGCAGGGTGTGGTACTGACCGATCGCGTCGAAATCATCGATCCGGCCGTTGTGCGCGAGCGCTATGTGCCGCGTCTGGTCGAGCTGCGCAAGAACAAGGGCATGACCGAAGTGGTTGCCCGCGAGCAGCTTGAAGACAACGTGGTACTGGGTACCATGATGCTGGAGCGCAATGAAGTTGACGGCCTGGTATCCGGCGCGGTGCACACCACTGCCAACACCATCCGTCCGCCGATGCAGATCATCAAGACCGCTCCGGGCTCTTCACTGATCTCCTCCATCTTCTTCATGCTGCTGCCTGACCAGGTGCTGGTCTACGGTGACTGCGCGATCAACCCGGACCCGACTGCCGAGCAGCTGGCCGAGATCGCCATCCAGTCCGCCGACTCCGCAGCCGCGTTCGGCATCGAGCCGCGCGTCGCCATGATCTCCTACTCTACCGGCACCTCCGGCGCCGGTGCCGATGTAGAGAAAGTGCGTGAAGCGACCGAGCTGGCCAAGGCCAAGCGCCCCGACCTCATCATCGACGGCCCGCTGCAGTACGATGCGGCCATCATGGAGAACGTAGCCAAGTCCAAGGCACCGAACTCACCGGTTGCCGGTAAAGCTACCGTGTTCGTCTTCCCTGACCTGAACACAGGTAACACCACTTACAAAGCGGTGCAGCGTTCTGCTGACCTGGTCTCCATCGGCCCGATGCTGCAAGGCATGCGCAAGCCGGTCAACGACCTCTCCCGTGGTGCCCTGGTTGACGACATCGTCTACACCATCGCCCTGACCGGTATCCAGGCTGCTCAGGCTGACGAACAAGCCTAATCAGCATCCGCCTGAAAAAACCGATCACAAAGGCTGCTCACCCCAGGTGAGCAGCCTTTTTTATTGGTTCTCTCTTTGAAGACCAGTGAAACATGCCATCTGCACTTTGTTGCGCAGAATAATTCCATCCGGCACCTCCACAACGGTTTGAGCAGAGCATCTCGGAGAAGTTTGCTCGTCAAATCAAAGATGCATCTGAAATACATTCCAGATCATAAGGTTGGCTATACGGCGGCATTCATGGCTAAGCGCTTATAGCAAATCCGCCACCATCGGCATGAGAATTTGACCTGTTAGAAATAGCAGTGAAAAAGACCCGTTCGATACGCTATTTCTCAAACTGCCTACTCGGCAAAATCCAACATCATGGAGGAATGGAAATGCTGATGAAGAAGCTCTCTGCAATCATGCTGTTAGCCTGCTTGCCCCTGTTCAGCCAACCTGTGTTGGCCGCTGATAAAGCAGCGCCGAAGCAAACCACCACAGCCGAGGTCGCCAAGGAAGCCGGCAAGCTGAATATCAATACGGCCACCCTTGCCGAACTCACCAGCCTGAAAGGGATTGGCGACAAGAAGGCACAAGCCATCGTCGACTATCGGGAGAAACAGGGAAAGTTCACCTCGGTCGATCAGCTGGCAGATGTCAATGGAATTGGCCCTGCCACGCTGGAAGCCAACCGTGACATGATCATCGTCAAATAACGTCCGAGCTCTGCATATACGAATGGGGTAGCCTGTGGCTGCCCCATTTTTCTTGGAGTATCATGGCCGCACTTTAATCCCGCTGGATAGTTTTCCATGAAAAAGACTCCTCTGACAGTTCGCAAGGCCGTGCTCCCGGTAGCCGGTCTGGGTACCCGTATGCTGCCAGCCACCAAGGCCATCCCGAAAGAGATGCTGCCGGTGGTCGACAAACCGCTGATCCAGTACGTAGTGCGCGAAGCCATCGCCGCCGGTATCAAAGAGATCGTGCTGGTCACCCACTCGAGCAAGAACTCCATCGAAAACCACTTCGACAAGAGTTTCGAACTGGAAGCGACCCTCGAGAAGCGAGTCAAGCGTCAGCTGCTGGAAGAGGTGCAACAGATCTGCCCGAAAGACGTCACCATTATGCACGTCCGCCAAGGGGAGGCCAAAGGGCTGGGCCACGCGGTCCTCTGTGCCCGCCCGCTGATCGGTGACAACCCCTTCGCCGTGCTGCTGCCTGATGTGCTGATTGATGAAGTGGCCAGCGACCCGAAAAAAGACAACCTGGCCGAGATGGTGCATATGTTCGAAGAGAACCAGATCAGCCAGATCATGGTGGAAGCGGTTCCCGAAAGCGAAGTGGACAAGTACGGCATCGCCGACATCAAGGGCGAGGCCCTGAGCGAGGGGATGTCCCTGCCAATGCAGGCCATTGTCGAGAAGCCGCCCCGTGACGAAGCCCCCTCCAATCTGGCGGTGGTGGGTCGTTACGTCCTCTCCTCCAATATCTGGCCGCTGCTGGAGAAGACCCCGGCCGGTGCCGGTGACGAGATCCAGCTGACTGACGCCATCGCCATGCTGATGGAGCAGGAGCAGGTCAACGCCTACTTCATGAAGGGCAAGAGCCACGATTGCGGCAGCAAACTCGGCTATATGAAAGCCAATGTGGAATATGCCGTACGCCATCGTGAGCTGAACGGCGAGTTCATCGGTTGGCTGAAGCAGTTCGTCAAACAGTTGTAATCGCTAAAAAATCTGTTTTTTGTAGAGGTATTCGAGGAGCATCAAATGATGCTCCTTTTTCATTTGCGCAACAAAAAATCAATCAAGAGTAAATAAACTCTCAGCAAATCATAATGTTGTAATTTATTCACGCATGTTCTATAAGGGTTGAGGCGTGTTTCTCGCCCTTGCATAAAAAACTCAAAAAAATATAAGACACAGGTGGAAGTTCCAATGAATAACCCGTCAAAAGGGACCTTTTTAGGTCACCCTAAAGGGCTTTTTTTGCTCTTTAGTACCGAACTGTGGGAGAGATTCTCCTATTACGGCATGCGTGCCGTACTGGTGCTCTATCTGACCGACCTGACTGCCAACGGCGGTCTGGGCTGGAGTCAGGCAGATGCCCTCAAACTCTACGGTATCTATACCGGTCTGGTTTATATCACTCCGCTGATCGGCGGCTGGCTGGCTGACACCTTCCTGGGTCAACGTCGCGCCATCCTGATCGGTGCCGTGCTGATGGCCGCAGGTCAGTTCACTCTGGCACTGCCCCACGCCATGTTTCCGGATATGGTCAACACCATGTTCTACACGGGCCTCGCGTTGCTGATCGTGGGTAACGGCCTGTTCAAACCGAACATCTCCACCATGGTGGGTGACCTCTATGAAGAGGGCGATCACCGCCGTGATGGTGCTTTCACCATCTTCTACATGGGCATCAACCTGGGTTCCCTGCTGGCAGGTGTGATCTGTGGTGCTGCCGCCACCGCCTACGGCTGGCAAGCAGCCTTCGTCGGCGCCGGTATCGGCATGCTGCTCTCTCTGGTGATCCAGGCCACCATGGCCCAACGTTTCCTGGGTGACATCGGTCGTGTCACTGCCGCCCAGCGCGCAGCCGCCCTGCGTACTACCGAGCAGAAAGCACCGCTGACCAAGCAGGAAGTGGATCGCATCAAGGTTATTCTGGTACTGGGTCTGTTCACCATCATCTTCTGGGCCGGCTTCGAGCAGGCCGGTGGTCTGATGAACCTCTACACCCAGGAGTATACCGACCGCATGATCGGCAGCTTCGAAGTGCCGACTGCCTGGTTCCAGTCCCTGAACCCCTTCTTCATCATCACTCTGGCACCGGTCGTTGCGGCCATCTGGATCAAGCTCGGCAAGAAAGAGCCGAACTCTCCGGTGAAATTCGCCATGGGTCTGCTGTTCCTGGCTATCGGCTTCCTGTTCATGGTGGGTGCCGTGCTACAGCAGGGTGGTGACAACACCGTCAAGACCTCCATGTTCTGGCTGGTTGGCGCATACCTGTTCCACACCCTGGGCGAGCTCTGCCTCTCCCCGATCGGCCTCTCCATGGTGACCAAACTGGCTCCGCTGCGTCTGGCTTCCCTCATGATGGGTGCCTGGATGGGCTTTATCGCCATCGCCAACTATGCTGCGGGCTTTATCGGCTCCATTGTTGGTGAAGCCGGCCCGATCGCCATCTTCGGTGGCATCGCCCTGGCTGCGGTGCTGAGCGCCCTGTTGCTGCTGACCATGGCTAATCGTCTGGTTTACTGGATGCACGGTGCCGAAGGCCCGGCCAAAGAGCCGCAAGCTCAAGAGAAGAAACTACACTCCGCCACCGTCTAAACGGTCAGGATTGTAGACAACAGACAGGGCGCCCATCGGGCGCCTTGTCTGTTTTGGTCTCTAGTCAAGCAGCCTCAGTGATGACGCACCTGCACATTGAGCGCACTACCGCTGTCGCTGCGAAACTGCAGATCGAATGGTTCATGCCAGCTGCGTTTGTGCAGAGCGTAGTGGCTGTTGCGCATCAGACCAAGCGGTAATCCACCCGAGCGCATCAACCAGTGGGGGGAAGTGAGCCCGGCATTGGCAAATACCAGCCCATCGTGCTGATCAAACAGCAGAGCAGCCATGGCAAAAGCGTGGCGCAACCCGGACTCCATCAACTGATGGTTTAGGTAGTCGAGCAACCGGTGCGGTTGGCTCAGCAAACGGCTCTCGTTCTGCTGAAACTGGCGATAGGGCACGTTCATCAGAGAGCGCACCAGCGCCCCGCAAAATCCTGCATCCGTCCCCATGATGGGCATCTCCATCACCAGCACCAGCAGCTTGTCTTCCACCTTGAAGGTATCGGGAATGAAGAGGTGCCCAAGCCCCTTGAACGTGACCTGCCAGGGGCCCCACTCCTGCAATCCCGGTGGCTTCAGCCCGGCGAGCAAACGGCTGGCAGCCCGATCATGCGCACTGAAGTAATCCATATGCGCCATCAATTCGAGCTGCTGAGCTCGCGTGGAACTCCCATTCAGGCACTGGTCGATACTGCGATCGACCAGTGCGAAGTTCTCGAGGGGCTTGAGCAGGTAGTCCCGAGCACCGGCACGCAAGGCACTGGCGACCGCCTCCATGGAGCTCTGGGCCGAAATGACGATAACCGGAATATGGGGATAGCGCGCAGAGAGACAGGCGATTACCTCGCGGCCATCCATATTGGGCATATTGAGATCGCACAGTACCACGTCGGGATGATAAATCGCTGCAGCTGACAACCCTTCAATTCCATCCTCAGCCTGAAACACCGTTGCCCCGTCCCGCGCGAGGTAACTCACTAACGAATGGCGAAAAACTGCTTCGTCTTCCACCACCAGGATCCGCAGTCCGGGTTTTGGCATGTTGACAAAAACCTTATGAGTCAATTGTTTATTTAAGTAATAAGACTAGTCTAAATCAGCAGAAATGCCGCGTGCCTTGCGTCACAAATAGCCGGATTGGCTAATCTGCATACCAAAATAGTGCAAGCTGCTGGATTATCGACACAATCCCGCTCTCCCTGCTCAACGCTCCGCGGTACGCTCAATTTTCACCACCCGACCATGCAGGGCACTCACTTGCAGTGTGACGAATTGTGCAGGAGAGCACCATAGGGGATAATGCCCCCCACTCCAGCTCGTGAAGAAGACCATGACCCCAGCCGAATACAGCGCCCTTGCCCACCCAAGATTGTCCCATCCGGCTCGCAGTCTCTATACCCTGCAGCTGCGCCGACTGGTGCTGGAAAATCAGGCGGCCCGGCTCAACTATCCCGAGCTGGGTCGGGCGCTGGCAGTGGTCGATCCGGGTGATCCCTGCGGCTTTTCGTTTCAGGTCAATGCCCGCCAGCTCACCGAGCTGTTCGATGAACTGATGGAGGCGGGCCTGCTGCAAGTCGAGACCCAGCCCGAGAGTGAGCACTACCATCAGTGCCCGTTCCAATTGCCATTGCTGACCCAGAAGTTGCGCAGCCCGCTGCCGGAGCGCCCCTTCCAGATGCATCTGCAATGGCGACCGGACGAGGAGCTGCCCGCCCTCGCCCGCCTGTGCGGAGTGATCGATGCCAGCTATAGCGAAGAGGATCTGGGAGAATTTATCGCCTACTGGCTGGGGCGCCCCGAGGTGTTCGACTCCCAGCATCAATGGATGCTCAAGTTTATTCGCGCCCTCAAGACCCGCCGCTATACCCGTCGCAAGCCGATGGAGGTGCAGGGCTACCAACAGGTGACGCCGGCCCCGGCAGAGTCGGGCCCCAGCAAACGGGCCCAACAGATGATTGAAGAGGCCAAGCGACTGGCCCAACAGCAGACGCAAGAACCCGCTGCGCAGCAGGAGCCGGATAATGATTGATAGCGGCCCCCGCCTGCAGGCAGAATCAACCCCTTGTCTACCCATCCCTGATCGAGCAGAAGGAGCATTCCATGACTGACCCGCAAGATCCCCTGCGCCAGGAGCTGGAAGAGATCGAAGCCAAGCGCCAGAAGATCGCCAAGGCCAAGCAGGATCACCGCATTCACGACCCGGAATTGAGCCGCCATGTGGGTGGCCTGCTGGAGCGCATTCGTCGCCTGCAACAAGAGACCGGTGGCGGCCAGTATGACTACGAGACCCTGCGCAAGGAGTACGACGCCAAGGCCAACGCCGAGGTGCGCGAGCTGCAGAAGGCGGCCCGTCAGGAGCGGATCCAGAAGCTGATCGCCCAAGCCGACCTCAACCCCGACTGGGTATTTGACAAGATGGATGCCACAGATCCGGCGCTGCAATACCCCATCGAAACCGCCCGTTACTTTATCAGCGGTTTCGAGCACTGGGAGAAGAGCGGTGGCGGCTGCATGCTGATCTACGGCGACTACGGCACCGGCAAGTCGACCCTGGCGGGAGCGGTAGCGCATGAGCTGATCGCCCGTCACCAGAAATCGGTGATCTTCCAGCAGTGGGCCTCCATCGTCGATCGGCTGTTCTTCAACGTCATCCCCGATCAGGACGAGCGCAACCAGTACCGCCGCGCGCTGGAAGAGGTGGATCTGCTGATCATCGATGAGGTATCGGCCAACCGCGCCAAAATGGCGGAGAGCCAGTCCAGCTTCCTCGGCCACCTGCTGCGCCGCCGTCGCAACCTGTCAAAGAGCGTCATCATCATCACCAACCACACGCCCCAGAGCCTGCATCAGGCGATCGGTGATTTCAGCTATGAGGCGATCAAGGCATTCAATCCGGTGGATATCCACCTGAGCGGCCCCAGCCGTCGCCCCAGCATCGGCAACTACAACGGCTGATGCCTCTCAAAGAGTGCGAGTCGCTGACGGCTCGCACCTTCTCCTCCTTGCTGCCTCACAAATAGAAACAACTCTCATTTACAGCAGGCGAACAAGCCACTAGGCTAGCCCCTTTTGCCAAGGGAGCTCAGCTATGCCAACCACACTGATTTTCGGAGCCAGCCGCGGGCTGGGCCGCGCCTTTACTCATCACGCCCTGAGCCAGGGTCACCGGGTCGTTGCGCTGGTACGCAACCCCGAGATGGCCACAGAACTATGTGCGCTGGGGGTCGAAGTCATCGAAGGGGATGCGCTGGATCCGGCTGCGGTGCAGCAGGCATGTGCCCGTGCGGGGCAAGATACACAGGTCGTCTCCACCCTCGGCAGCTTCCGTCAGGCCGCGCCGGTGGACTATCAGGGCAACCGACATGTGATCGATGCCATGGAGCAGGCAGGCCTGCAACGGCTGCTGCTGGTCACCTCCCTCGGCTGTGGCGACAGCTGGCAGTATCTGCCGGAGCGGGCCCGCGCCGCCTTCGGTCACGAGGTGCGCCTCAAGAGTCTGGCGGAGAGCTGGCTGCAGACCAGCGCCCTCGCATGGACCATTCTGCGCCCGGCGGGCCTTCAGGATGGCGACGCCACCGGCCGCGCCGAACTGAGTCAGGGCAAGGAGGTACACGGACTGGTGCGCCGCGCCGATGTGGCCGCCCAAGGGCTGCGTCTGCTGGCGGATGAGACGGCGGTGGGGCAGATCTACGCCATCGGGGATCCCACGCTCCAGCGTGGCTAAAGCAGCAGTAAAACCGCTTAACCCCACCACATAACAAAACGGTCAGCCCAAGGGCTGACCGTTTTCGCTTTACCGCACACGCGCTTGCACCATCCCGCTTAACCGGCGGTCGTTTCACTCTGAGCGACTGACGGGCGAGCAACCGGCAACGACTGCTGCCGCCAACGCAGCAGCAGGCAGGCCAGCACGCCGTAAAGCAGCGCCAGTCCCCACAGCTGCCACCAGTAACGGGAAACCTGCGAAAAGTCGGCCCCCATCTGGTTGAGGCGCAGAAAACCCTCGATGGCCGGGATAGTGGGCACCCACTGAGCCAGCCAGTTGAGGGGCGCCGGGATCAGCTCGAGCGGCCAGATAAAGCCCGCCAGAAAGACCAGCGGCAGGGAGGAGATGAGCACCACCTGAGTGGGCAGATCCCGCCGGGTAAAGATGGCGCCGAGCCCCACGCCAAACCAGCAGGTCGCCAGCAGAAACGGCAGGGCGAATAGCCAAAGCTGCACCGGGTCGGCATGGCGAGCGATATTGTAGTGATCAAAGCAGAAGCCAAGGAAGTAGCTCACCGGCAGCAGGAACAACCCCGCCAGCACCAGAGTTCTGGCCAGCAGCAGCGGCAACACCGGCGCGCTTTGCCAGTAACCATGCTCGCCGCGGCAGCTGCGCTGGTTCTGGGTCGCCCCCAGGATCCCCACCCCCATCAGCAACACCTGATGGAGGATCAGCACAAATACCGCCGGCACCACGTAGTTGACGTAGCCCATGGTGGGATTGAACACCGGCACCACGTTGAGGGCCACCGCATTCCAGCCCGTGGCCGCTTGTGGCAGCGCCTCGCCGTGGCTCAGCAGCCGCGCCACCTTCACCTGGGCGGCGAGAGTGCCACCGGCCTGCGCCAGTCCTTCGGCAATGGTGCCGTAGACCAGAAAGTAGGAGGCATCACCGGCATAGCTCAGGGTGACGCCCTTGCCCTGCATCAGATCTCGATAGAAGTGGTTGGGGATATGCAGGATCCCGCTCGCCTTCCCGGCCATCATCAGCTGGCGCGCCTCGGCCAGCGAATTGGCCCGCGCAACCAGCTTCACCTGCGGCGTGGCATCGGCCATAAACTCCAGCTGACGGGACAACTGACTGCCATCCTCGTTGACCACCACCACCGCCTCTTCCCGCGGCAGCTGATGCAGATAGGGCTGGGGATAGAGAAACGAGTAGAAGATCACCCCGCCAAACAGGGTGAGCATGATGGCGCGATCCGCCAGCAGGGTGCGCAGCTCTAGGCGCAACAGATCGACAAATCCCAACATCACTCAGGCTCCTTTTCGGCGCTCGCCACTGCGGCAGATTGACGGGCCAGCTCGGCCTGCTGCTTGTAACGGCGCACCACCAGCAGCAGGGGGAGCAGGAACAGCAGCAGCGCCCCCAATTGCGGCAGAGCGGATGCGAGGGGCAAACCATAGTTGCTCTGGCCAATCTGCAGCTCCACATAGTGAGAGACCGGCAACAGGCTGCGCCAGAAGCGGGCGAAATCCCCCATGGCGCTCACCGGAAAGGTGACCCCCATAAAGGCAAAACCGGGCGCCGTGTAAGCCCCCGCCAGCGACAGGGCGCGGGCCGGATCCCGAATTATGCCGTAAAAGAAGGCCCCCATGGTAACGCAGGCGACCGAGGCGAGCCCCAGACCCACCACCAGCACCAGCCAGCTGCCGTGCATGGGGTAGGAGAAGCCCTTGAACAGCAGCAGTGTCCAGACAATTCCCCAGCCCCAGCCAATCAGCATGTGGGGCAGCAGGGTGCGCCAGAGGCCAAACCAGACACCGCGAGTGGTCCAGTCCAGCCCCAGCCGATCATTACGGGCCAGTGCATTGAGGCCGAACAGCACCACCAGGATCTGCCACACCGCGGGCAGAATGGCGCTCAGCAGAAATTGGGCATAGCTGGAGTTGAGGTTATAGAGCGCAGTGACCTGACTGCTGATGGGCACCGACTGCCCGAGCGCGCCGGGCAGCGCCTTGCCATCGGCCATCGCCTCCAGCACGCCGACCTGACCGTTAAGGGTGCCTACCACCTGCGCCAGCGCAGAGTTGACCAGCTTGGCGATCAGGATGAACTGGCCGTTGTTGAACACCGTCACCTGCGGCTGGGTGCCCTGACGGGCATCCCGCTCCAGATGGTTGGGGATCACCACCAGCGCATAGATGTCGCCACCGCGCAGGGCGTGGGCACCGGCATCGATGGAGTCGAACTGTTGCGCCACCTTGAGCCCCGCCGAGCCATCCAGCGAGAAGGCGAGCTGGCGCGAGAGCATGCTGTGGTCGAGATCCACCAGCCCCACCTTGAGGTCGCGGGCCAATCCTGCCGAGAAGATCCAGCAGAGGATCCCCATCAGCAGCAGCGGCACCCAGCTCATCAGGGCACGACTGAAGGGATCCTGCCACAGCAGCCGAAATTCACGTCCCATCAGAGTTCAACCAGCACACTCATGCCAACCCGCAACCCCTCAACCGGTTGCAGCGGGCGAGCCTCCACCAGGAAGCTCTTCATGTCGAAGCCCTGACGGGTATCGGTGGCACGCCAGGTGGCGAAATCCCCCATCACGGCCACATGGGTCACCTTGAAGCGCACGGTCTGATCGCCAAGGCCCGGGATGCGGGCATCAAACTCGGTACCGACCGGGAAGCGGGGCAGCAGATCCTCGCGAACGTGGAACTGGGCCCAGGCATCGCTCATGTCGAGCAGGGTCACCACCGGGAAGCCTTGTGGCGCCAGCTCGCCGCTACGCAGCAGTACCTGACTCACTTCACCATTGTGGGGGCTGGTGATGCGGGTGTCGGCCAGATAGGCCTCAACCTCGGCAACAGAACCCGCCGCCATCTTGGCCTTCTCGCGAGCGGCGATCTTGGTCTCTTCCCGCGCCCCTTCCAACGCCATCTGGTACTGTTGCCACGCCATCCCTTCGCTGTAGCGTGCAGCTTGCCACGCGGTCCAGGCCTCGTCGCGTTTTTGCAGCGGCATTACGCCGTCGCGGTGCAGGCTGGCGACCCGCTCATAGGTCTTGCCACGCAGTTGGGCGGCAGCCTTGGCTTTTTGCCACTGATCCTTGGCGGCAGCGATCTGTTGGGCTCGGGCCCCTTTCTCTGCCTCTTGCGCCAGCGCCCCCGCAGCGGCCTCACCGGCCTTGGCCTGGCTCAGCTTGGCTTCGATCTCGGGGCTCGCCAGGGTAAAGACCAGCTGATCCTTGGTCAGCTGATCACCCTTTTTCACCAACACTTCGTCGATACGACCCGGCACCTTGGAGGAGACCGAATATTGCTGCGCTTCAATCTGCCCTTGCAGATGCACCGGCTCCGGCTGATAAGCGAGCCAGAAGCGCCAGCCCAGCCAGACCACCAGGATCACCAGCACCAGCGGCAACAACAGCGGTTTACCCTGGCTCATCTTCTTTTTGATGGGGGGATGGCTCATCACTTCACCTCGACAAACGGGCGACCCTTGGCGGTCGAAACAGAGATAGAAAAAGGAACGGGCTGGAGTGCGATCATGAGTTCACCTCGATCACCTGACCGTGCTGATATTGATTGAAACTGTTCATCTGGCCGGAGAGCGCCAGCAGACGGGCCAGAGACACCACATATTGATAAGCCGCCGCCGCACGCTGGGTCTTGACCCCCGCCAGCTGGTTCTGGGCATCCACCACATCGAGGGAGGTAGAGAGCCCCTGCCCGAAGGCTTTGTCCCGCAGCAGCACGTTCTCCTCTGCCAGCGCCTGGGTGGAAGAGAGGGATTGATACTCCTCCAGCCCCTGCGCCGCTTCACGCCAGGTCTTCTCAACGAGCAACTCCAGATCCTGACGGGTCTTGGCCTGCAGCAGATTGACCTGCAACTCGGCACTCTTGGCGGCCTGCACCGTCTCGGAGCGGCCATCGCGGCTCACCAGCGGCATGCTGACCCCCACCCCCACCAGCCAGTCCGGCGCAGTCTTGGAGGCGAGTGAATCATCTTCATAGAGGTTGTAGTTGCCGAACAGGAACACCTCGGGGGCATATTTGCCCTGCTCGACTCGGATCAGCCCCTTGGCCTGCTCCTTCTTGGCAGTGAGCAGCTTAAGACCGGGGTGCACCTCCAGGGTCTGGCTCACCAACCCCTCAAGGCGCGGCAGCTCCTTGTTGACGAACAGGCCGCTGCCCGGCTGGGCATTTGGCAACTTCAGCATGCGGCCAAGGGCCAGCTCGGCGATCTCGAGGCTGCGGCGCGCCTTCTGGGTATCGATGCGGGCCCGATCATAGGCCGACTGGGCGGAGAGGCACTCCACCCTGGCTATCTGCCCCTGCGCTTCGAGCTTCTTGGCGTGATCCAGATGGTGGGCCAGCCCCTCTTCGATCTCCTGTTTGGTCTGCACCACCTGAGCAGCCAGCACCACACCGAAATAGGTCTGGGAGAGGCTCTCGAAGGTGGATTGCTGCTTGAGCACCAGCAGCTGCTGCGCCTCGCTCACCTGCGCCTGACGGATATCCTGCGCCGCATCGATGCGGCCACCGGCAAAAAGCGGCCAGAGCATCTTGACCGAGCTGGTCACCACATTCTGTTTGGTCAGGGGAGTGACAAATGCGTTGGCCCCGACCCCGAACAGGCTGCCGAGTGCCAGGATCAGATCTTTCTGCTTGGCCAGCGGATTGAGATCGAGGGCATCAAGTTCAATCGGCTGATCAAGATGGGTATAGCTGGCCCCCAGATCCACCTTGGGCAGATACATATCCTTGGCCGCCTCGCGCAGCTGCTTGGCCCGATCGACCCCGGCCTGCTCGGCAGCCAGCCCTTCATCCTGCTGGATGACCCTGGTCCAGGCTTCACCGAAGCTGATAGTTTGCGCCTGCGCCGACCCCAGCACGGCCCCCATCAGACACGGCCAGAGTGATTTAATGAACCTTGACGTCATAGATCCCCAATCCGCTTTTGTTGCATAAATGTTTGGAGCATTTGCTCGACTTAAGCCCGCTATCATAACGCAAAGCGGGCCTGCAAGTGGACTGACAATTATGCAGGCGTCCGACCCGAATGGTACAGCGCTCACTCTCCGGCAATCTGGCCGTTTTTCAATAACTCCAGAATTTGCAAGCCTTGGCGCGACGTTTTTTTCAGAAAAAAATGGCTGACGCTCAAATACTAACCTTTTCTCCTGCCTAAAAAATGCGTAATATACGCCGCCCTAAGCCGATGGTAACCGTGGAATGCAGATAGGTCCCCACACGCTTGAAACTCCCTTGATTGTGGCTCCCATGGCCGGTGTAACTGACCGACCATTCCGTGAACTTTGTTTGCGATTGGGGGCTGGCATGGCCGTTTCCGAGATGCTGCTGGCCAACCCGGATGTCTGGGATACCCAGAAAACCCGGATGAGGATGGATCACTCTGCAGAAGGCGGATTGCGATCGGTCCAGATTGCCGGAGCCGACCCCGAGATGATGGCGTTTGCTGCCCGCTACAACGTGGAGCAGGGCGCACAGATCGTCGACATCAACATGGGATGTCCGGCAAAAAAAGTGAATAAGAAGTTGGCAGGTTCTGCCCTGCTGCGTGCCCCCGATCAGGTCAAAGCAATTTGCCGGGCCGTGGTGGATGCAGTGGAGGTGCCTGTCACCTTGAAGATCCGCACAGGATGGGATCCGGATAACCGCAATGGCGTGGAGATCGCCCGAATCGCCGAAGATTGCGGTATCGCGGCCCTTGCCGTGCATGGTCGTACCCGTGCCTGCCTCTACAAGGGCGAAGCGGAGTACGACACGATCAGGGCGATTAAGCAGGCCGTATCGATTCCTGTTGTCGCCAATGGTGACATCAACAGCCCGGAGAAAGCCCGGTATGTCCTCGACTATACCGGTGTTGACGCCGTGATGATCGGCCGAGCTGCGCAAGGACGACCCTGGATTTTCCGGGAAATCCGTCATTTTCTTGAGACGGGCACCAAGCTG
Source organism: Aeromonas sp. 601027 (assembly GCF_049174455.1). Classification (NCBI taxonomy): domain Bacteria; kingdom Pseudomonadati; phylum Pseudomonadota; class Gammaproteobacteria; order Aeromonadales; family Aeromonadaceae; genus Aeromonas; species Aeromonas sp. 601027. The sequence continues at coordinate 182,956 of NZ_JAAKTN010000007.1, forward strand.
CCGCCTCCCGAGAGGGAAGAGGTTCGCACCCTGATGAACGAGCATGTAACCAACCTGCACCGGTTTTATGGTGCATATCTGGGAGCGCGCATAGCCCGTAAACACGTGGGCTGGTATCTGGATGAAGAAGAGACGGGCCGAGAATTCCGTAAGCACTTCAATGCCCTGGATTGCGCAGACGCGCAACTTGAGGCACTCGAAGCGTATTTCGATGGATTAGGTTAACAAGATAACTAAAGAGCCGACCGAATATGTTCGAACAAACCCTGACTTCTGATGCATTGGTAACAACTACTCACAATCACGCTGCCGAGCCGACCCAGCGCCCCCTGCGTGACTCTGTGCAACAGGCCCTGCGTAACTACCTGGCCCAGTTGAACGGTCAGGAAGTGATTGATCTGTACGATATGGTTCTCTCCGAAGTCGAAGCGCCGATGCTGGACGTGATCATGCAGTACACCCGTGGTAACCAGACTCGCGCTGCCGTGATGATGGGTATCAACCGTGGCACCCTGCGCAAGAAGCTCAAGCGTTACGGCATGAACTGATTGCTGGCCGCGAGCCGCGATGGCGGTTCAAGGCAGATGCGAAAGGCGCCAGGTAGCAATACCTGGCGCCTTTCCTTTATGCTCTCCCCTCCATTTCACCATGACGACCCCGATGAACCGCACTCCCCTGCTGCTGATGGTACTGGTCACCCTGCTGGCCGCTGCCGGCTGGCTCTTCTCAAAAGAGGCGATCCGCGAACTGCCCCCTGCCGCCTTTATCGGCAGCCGCTTTCTGCTGGCCGCCCTGCTGTTGCTGCCCCTCGCCTGGCTGCGTGAACCGCCGCCGACTCGCGCCCAACTGGTGCGCGCTGCCGGTTGCGGCACATTGCTCGGTGCCAGCCTGCTTCTGTGGGTCACCGCCATCAGCCAGAGCGATGCGCTGGGCAGCGGCGCCTTTATCATGAGCGTCGCCACCCTGATGGCCCCGCTGGCCGCCTGGGGAGCCTTTCGAGCCAAGCCCGGCCGCCACTACTGGCTCACCCTGCCCATCGCCATCGCCGGTTTGCTGCTGCTCTCCAGCAGTACCCACTGGGGCGTGTCGCTCTCGCTGTTCTGGTTTCTGGCGGCGGCCACCACTCTCGGCATCCAGCTTGCCGTCCATCGCCACTTCGCCCAATCCATTGCCCCCACCTGGCTCACCTGCATCCAGCTGGCGATGACCGGCCTGCTCGGCACCCTGCTCTCCCTGCTGACCGAACAGTGGCCCGAGGCCGGGGTTAGTCACAGTATCTGGGGCTGGTTTGCGGCGAGCGTCTTGATCGCCACCACCCTGCGCTACTGGCTGCTCACCCATGCGTTGAGCAAGATGACTACCGCTCACGCCGCCCTGATGATGCTGCTGGAACCGGTCTGGACGCTGATCCTGAGCACCCTCTTCTATAGCGAACCCCTCGGCGGCGCCAAACTGGCCGGAGCCGGACTGGTGCTCGGCGCCCTGGTGCTCTACCAACTGCCCCTGCTGCTGCGCAGTGCACGGCTCAAAACGCCCGTCTGATACGCGTCACCGCCCTGCAGGGCGGTGTCACCATCTCCCTCCTGTTTGCGTATCTTGTCCTGCCAATGCTGACGTTCTGTTAACGGCATTTAACCCTTGGTATCCATAGGGTTAAAGGGCATACCCCATGAAAAAATGCCATATGGCCAGCTTGATGAAGGTCACATTCCTACCCCTCTTCGCTCCCTATGATGCCCCCATCATCGGTCTGGACAACCCTGACGATGGCCACACATGGGAATAACAAGAGAAAAGACTATGCAGCAAACCAGCACCCTCAAGACGGTCACAGTCAGCATATTGGCAACCGCCATGCTGATCTTTGTGGCCCAGTACCTGATAGGCAAGCAGGAGATCAAGATCGGCATCGCCATCATTCCGCTCCTGCCGATGCTCTTTGCCGTCATCATCGGCATGATTGTCTCCGCCAAGCCGGTCAAGGATCGCATCCCCGGCTGGAAGAGTCTCTTCACCGAGAAAGAAGAGGGCTTCTGCGGCAAGATGGTGGGCTTCAGCCTGCTGATCCTGGGCACCCAGTATGCGGGGATGATCATCCCCAACCTGAAGATGATCCTGAGCGTCGGCGTACCGCTGTTCCTGCAGGAGATTGGCAATCTGCTGCCGATCCTGATCGCCATTCCGCTGGCGGTGAAGTTCGGCTTTGGCCGCCGCGCCATCGGGGCCTGCTCCTCCATCAGCCGTGAGCCGTCCGTCGCGGTAATTCAGGGCAAGTTCGGCACCGGCTCTCAGGAGTACATCGGCGTGCTGGCCATCTACCTGTGCGGCTCCGTGATTGGCACCCTCTGGTTCAGCGTGCTGGGCAGCATCGCCCCGCTCACTGGCCTGCACCCGCTGGCGCTGGCCGCCGGTTCCGGCGTGGGCTCAGGCTCCATGCTGAGTGCCGCCTCCGGCGCCCTGATCAACGGTCTCGACGAAGCGCTGGCTCAGCAGGTGCTGAGTATCGCGGCAGCCTCGAACCTGCTCTCGTCTGCCCTCGGCGCCCTCTCCCTTACCTATCTGGGTCTGCCGCTCGCTGAAAAAATCTATGCCCTGACTGCCAAAGGAGAGAAAGCATGAAAAGCATCGTAATGGATATGCGGTTCGTCTTTCTGGCGATCCTGCTGGCCATGTTTACCCAAACCCTGACCACCGGCACCCCGCTCTGGCTGATGGGTGACAGCTTCATCGCCATGTCGCTGGTGGTGTTCGCTTCGCTGATTGCCAAGCGCTATCTGCCCTCCTCCCTGCCGGCGTTTGCCTATGCCACCATCATCGGCATTCTCATCTGCCTGCCGGAGACCCCGGTGCGCGGCCTCTTCATCGACGCCGTCGCCAAGATCTCCTTCCTCTCCTGCTGCGTACCGCTGCTGGCCTTTGCCGGTCTCTCGGTGGGCGGTCAGCTGGAAGAGCTGAAGAAGATGTCCTGGAAAGTCATTCTGATCTTCATGATCGTCTCCACCTGCTGCTTCTTCGGCGCCTCGCTGGTGGCCCAGCTCGGCTTCTCCATTCAAGGGATCATCTGATGAACAACATCCACATTGAACCGGCCCTGCTGGCCCTGCGCGACTTCAGTCAGGAAGTGCGCCACCATCTGCACACCATTCCGGAAGCCTCCGGCGTCGAGTTCAAGACCTCGGCCTACTGCCGCGAGCTGATGGCAGGCTTTGGCTACCGTCTCACCGACTACCCGGGCTTCACCGGTTTCCACGGCGATCTGGTGGTTGATCCTGTGCTGCCGACCATCGCCTTCCGGGCCGACATGGATGGCCTCGAGATGCACGACATGAGCGACGTTGCGTTCAAGTCGACCCACAAGGGAATGGCTCACAACTGCGGTCACGACTCCCATATGGCGATCGCCCTGACCGCAGCCAAATTCCTTTCCGAACAGCGCTCCCGCCTACAGTACAACGTCCGCTTTATCTTCCAGATGGCGGAAGAGGACATGCGGGTGCCGGGCGCCGAGAAGATGGTTGAACTGGGCTGCATGAAGGGGGTGGACGAGGTCTATGCCCTCCATAACGACGGCGCCATGGAGACCGGCACCATCAAGTTCAACCACGGTGTGATGTCCTCCTGGGGCTCCGCCTGGACGCTGGATGTGCACGGTATCTCCGCCCACGGCTCCACCCCCCACAAGGGGCTGGATGCCATCCGCGAAGCGGTACGGATCATCGAGGATATGGACTATATCGTCGCCAAGCGCACCAGTCCGTTCAGCCCGGCGGTGTTTGGCTGCGGCATGATCAACGGCGGCACCATCCCCAACGCCATCGCCGACCATGTGCAGGCGCGCGGCACCATCCGTGCCATGGATGCCGAGACCGACCAGATCCTGAAGCACAGCTTCAAGGAGATCGTGGCCCAGAGCGAACTGCGCGGCTTCAAGACCAAAATGGTCTATGCCGGGTATCCGGCGGTGGAGAACCACGCCGATGCCTGCGCCCGCCTGCTGCAAGCGGCCGCCGACGTATTGCCCTCTGAGGGGATCAACGCTCAAGGTCAGCCGATGACCGGCAGCGAAGATTTCAGCTATATGGTCAACGCCTGCCGTGGCCGCAAGGGGGCCATGTTCTTCCTCGGCAGCGGCTGTCAGGCCAAGGGGATCTGCAACTATCTGCATGCAAACCCCTACTACCTCGATGACGACTGCCTTTTAGTGGGAGCCCAGATCTTTATCAATCTGGCCACGACTAAAAGCGCCTGACAGGCCAAGGGATTTGCAACTACCTGCATCAGGTCAAATCCCCTACTACCTGGATGACGACTGCCTGCTGGTCGGAGCCCAGATCTTTATCAATCTGGCGACCCGCAGCGCTTAATCCCGCATGCCGATAAAACCAGAAGAGAGGCCAAGGCCTCTCTTTTTTTATCTCTGTATTTTTGCTCTGTACGCGGCAGACACCCCGCGGCTAGAGCCACGGCAACTCCACCAGATTGACGGCGGGCGGCTGGTTGATAAGGTGCAGCTGCACCGTCTCCCTGCTGATATGGGGGGCGTAGAGGTGGATAAAGTCGTACATATAGTCGCGCAGGTGGGCATGTTTGCGCAGGCAGATATGGGTGGTGCTCGAGGCGATCAGGTGGTCGATGTCGAGGCTCACCAGATCCCCCCTATCCCCCTCGTCGAAGGCCACGCTGGCAATCACCCCGACCCCCATCCCGAGCCGGACGTAGTGCTTGATCACATCGGTGTCGGTGGCGGTCAGCACGGTTTTCGGCGAGAGGCCGTGGCGGCTGAAGGCCTTGTCCATCTTGGAGCGGCCGGTAAAGCCGAACACATAGGTGATGAGGGAATAGCGAGCCAGGTCAGCCATCGACAGCGGCTGGCAGTCGATCAGCGGATGACCGTGGGGCACCACCACGCTGCGCCCCCAGCGATAACAGGGCACCGCGGCCAGCTCATCGAACAGATACATGGACTCGGTGGCGATCGCCATATCCACATCGCCGCTTTGCACCATCTGGGCCAGTTGGGCAGGCGCCCCCTGATGGAGCTGGATCGCCACATCGGGATAACGACGGCTGAACTCGGTAATCACCACGGGCAGCTTGTAGCGCGCCTGGGTGTGGGTGGTGGCGATACGCAGCACCCCGCTGGTAGCCAACTGCTCCCCGAGCGACAGCTGGTTGATCTGCTCCACCTGCGCCACTACCCCCTTGGCCAACTCCATCACCTGCTCGCCTGCGCTGGTCAAGCCGACCAGATTTTTCCCCTTGCGGGTAAAGAGGGCGAGTCCCAGCTCATCTTCCAGCATTTTCATCTGCTTGCTGAGGGTGGGCTGGGAGGTGTAAAGCTTCTCCGCCGTCGCCGAGATGTTGAAGTTGTTCTTCACAATCTCGGTAAAGTTCTTGAGCCGGGCGATGTTCATCTGGGCAAGGGATCTCGCTGCTGCGGCCAGTGGGGCTGGCCTGAAAAAGAGAGAGCGGGGCTGACCCCGCAGCTGACTGCCGACCATAGCACAGCGCGGCGCACGATAATCTGCCCCAGGTCAGAAAGCGGCGAGCTAGTCGCAGGCGAGCTTGATCCCGAGCCCGACAAACAGAGTGCCGATGCCCCGGTTGAGCCAGCGACCAAGACGCTGTGACAAGCGTACCTTGTGGCTGGCATAGACGGTGGTAAAGACCAGCAGGTGACACCAGATGATGCCGCCCAGATTGAAGATGCAGCCGAGCAGGATAAAAGCGAGCGCCTTGTCGGGGGCATCCGGCGCGATGAACTGGGGCACGAAGGCGAGGAAAAAGAGCGCCACCTTGGGGTTGAGCACATTGGTCAGCACTCCCTGCCGGTAAATCTGACCATATGAGAGGGCGGGCAGTGTGACCCCTCTCTCCATTGACCCCGTAGCCTGCTGGCGCAGCAGGGAGAACCCCAGATAGATGAGGTAGATGGCGCCAGCCAGCTTGATAAGGGCAAACAGTTCGGCCGACGCGCTGAGCAGGGCCGACAGACCGAGGGCCGCCGCCAGCACATGCACCATGACACCGGTGCCGATGCCCAACGTCGCGACCGAACCGGCACGCCACCCTTGCGAGCCGCTGCGCAGCATGACCAGCAGGGAGTCGGGTCCCGGCATGATATTGAGCAGCAACCCCGAGACCATAAACAGTGCAAGATCATGAATACCGAACATCATCCCTCCCCTCGTAAAGAAAAACCAAACAAAAAGGGCTCCGCAGAGCCCTCTTTTCTTTCACTCTGCGGCAGCTGACGTGTCATCAGCTGTCCCGCCAGCCATCAGGGCCGCAGCGCCTTGTCCGCCCGCGAGATGCCGCAGACGCCGGAGCGCACCACTTCGATGATCTCGTTGGTCTGGGCGGCAGTCTTGATAAAGGCATCCAGCTTTTCGCTGGTGCCCACCAGCTGTACCGTGTACTGCTCGGGGGTGACATCGACGATCTGGCCACGGAAGATATCCGCCAGCCGTTTCAGCTCGTCACGGGCGCCACCGGCGGCGCGCGCCTTGACCAGCGCGATCTCCCGCTCGATATGCTCCCCTTCGCTCAGGTCGCACACCTTGAGCACATCCACCAGCTTGTGCAGTTGCTTCTGGATCTGCTCCAGCACCCGCTCGTCACCCATGGTGACGATAGTCATGCGCGACAGGGTGGGATCCTCGGTCGGCGCTACCGTCAGGGTCTCGATGTTATAGCCGCGCTGGGAGAAGAGACCCACCACGCGGCTCAGGGCGCCGGATTCGTTCTCCAGCAGTACTGAAATGATGTGTCTCATCAGGTTCTCTCCGTCTTGCTCAGCCACATCTCATCCATGGCGCCAAACTTGATCTGCATCGGATAGACGTGCTCATCCGGGTCGACCGAGATATCCATGAACACCAGCCGATCCTTCATGGCGAAGGCTTTCTCCATGGCGCTCTCCAGCTCGGCCGGATCACTCACCGCGATGCCGACGTGGCCGTAGGCTTCCGCCAGTTTGACGAAGTCCGGCAGGGACTCCATGTAGGAGTGGCTGTGACGGCCGCCGTAGAACATCTTCTGCCACTGCTTGACCATGCCCAGTGCACGGTTGTTGATGGAGATGATCTTGATGGGCACCCCGTACTGCATGCAGGTCGAGAGCTCCTGAATATTCATCTGCACCGAGCCGTCGCCGGTGACGCAGCAGACCACCGCATCCGGGTTGGCAAACTGGGCCCCCATGGCGGCCGGAATACCGAAGCCCATGGTGCCGAGGCCACCGGAGTTGATCCACTGGCGCGGTTTGGCAAACGGGTAGTAGAGCGCGGCAAACATCTGGTGCTGGCCGACGTCGGAGGCAACGAACGCCTGACCCTGAGTCACCTTGTAGAGGGTCTCGATCACCTGCTGCGGCTTGATCTGGGTAGCCGACTTTTCGTAGGCCAAACAGTGACGGGAGCGCCACTGGTTGATCTGGCTCCACCAGTCCGCCAGCGCCTCCTTGTCGTTATCGAAGCCACACTCGCGGATCACTTCCAGCATCTGCTCCAACACGGTTTCCACCGAGCCGACGATAGGCACATGAGCCTGCACCGTTTTGGAGATGGAGGTGGGGTCGATATCGATATGGACCACGGTCGCATTGGGGCAGAACTTGGCCACGTTGTTGGTGACGCGGTCATCGAAGCGGGCACCGACGGCGAAGATGAGATCCGCGTTGTGCATGGTCTTGTTGGCTTCGAAGGTGCCGTGCATCCCCAGCATGCCGATAAATTGCGGATGGACACCGGAGAAAGCCCCCAGTCCCATCAGGGTGGTGGTCACCGGCAGGTTCAGCAGCTCCGCCAGCTTGGTCACCAGATGGTCCGCATTGGCGTTGATGGCGCCACCACCCACGTACATCACCGGGCGCTGGGCTTCTACCAGCAGCTTGGCAGCCCGCTTGATCTGCCCTTTATGGCCAGACTTGGTCGGGTTGTAGGAGCGCAGGGAGACCGTCTCGGGATACTGGTAGGGGAATTTCTCTTTCGGGTTCTGCACATCTTTGGGCAGATCCACCACCACCGGCCCCGGGCGGCCGCTGGCGGCAATGTAGTAGGCCTTCTTGATGGCCTCGGGAATATCGCTCGCCTTCTTGCACAGGAAGCTGTGCTTCACCACCGGGCGGGAGATACCGATCATGTCGGTCTCCTGGAACGCATCCTCACCGATCATGCTGGTCGGCACCTGACCGGAGAGGATCACCAGCGGAATGGAATCCATATAGGCGGTGGCAATACCGGTAATGCAGTTGGTCGCTCCCGGGCCTGACGTTACCAGCACAGTCCCCACCTTGCCGGTGGAACGGGCGTAACCGTCAGCCATGTGAACCGCGGCTTGCTCGTGCCGCACCAAAACATGCTCCATCTTGCCGTTTTCGAAGAGAGCGTCATAGATGTCGAGCACTGAGCCACCAGGGTAGCCGAAGACGTGCTCAACTCCCTGATCTTCCAGCGCTCTAACCACCATCTGGGCGCCTGATAACATCTCCATGATAAAGCCCTCCAGGCTTTGCTCCGTTTAGCGAATCCCGCCGACGATGCCGTGCTTCCCGGCACGGCCCGATCCGTTTCTTGTTGTTATCTGAATGCAGATCGGTCCAATTCAGCCCCGTCGACAGTAGAAAAAAAGGATTTTTCCGTCATTCACCCGAAAATAGGGTGAAAAACCAACTTAACCCGCTTCATAAAGCTTGTCCACGGCTTTATCTGACCAGAACAGTCATACATTTCAACCGGCTATTAACATTCAATGACTTGCCGCAGCGAGCATGAGACAAAAGGGAAGGAAGTCGGGGAATGGCCAGCGGATCATTCCGCAGAGGGGAAAAACAGCCACAAAAAAGCCCACCGCTCAGCGATGGGCTTGATGCCGAATGATGACTCAGTTCTCCTGATCCGGCTCCGCCAACCAGATCTGCTGATCCGGATCGGTCTCTTCACTGACCGAAATGCTGACACCCATATCGAGCAACTCGTGCAGGGTGAGATTATCAGCCAGGTTCATGACTTCGCCGTTTTCATTGGTAAAGCGCATTTGCTCCGTCCTCTCCTTGGTGGGATCGCCTTTCAGTCTAGTCAACAACGCTCACTTGCGATAACCAGCAACTGGATAAACAGTCGCCCCCATCCAGCTCGCTCAGGCGATCACTCACCTCCTCCGGAAACAGGGTGCGCGCCCAGAGCCGCCGTGACAGAGAGGCCACGCTCTCGTCCGCGCCCGCCGCCAGCCAGCGGGCCAGCTCCCCCGCTACATCGGGGTAACAGACAGCCCCCGGCGAGGCGCTGTCGAGCCAGGTACGCACCAGATTGGCATCAAGCACATCCATCAGGGTTGCCAACCCCATCATCTCGAGGGTCTTGCCGTTGGTCAGCTGCTCGAACTGGCCGCCGAGGGGTTTGACCAGCAGCTTCTTGCCAAGGGTGAGCGCCTCGGAAGCCAGCTCGAAACCAGCGTTGGAGATGACGCCGCGACAACCGGCCAACACGGCGATAAACCCGTGCCGCGATGGTGGTTCGAAGCGCAGGTTGCGCCATTGGCTGGGGGTGCGAATGGCGGGGTGAAAGCAGACGAAGCGCTGCTGGCCAAAGCGCGACAACAAGGCGGCGATCGCCTCGGTCTGCTCGAACGGCAAATAGACCAGGATCTCGCCGTTATCCGGTGCGGCGGCGATGGGGTCGATCACCGGTGGCAGCAAGGGGTGACCGAAGTGAAACCAGTGCAGCCCGAGCGGCTGATCCACAGGAGCAAAGTGGCGCATCAGCTGGCGGCTGACCCCATCCTCCCCCCAGCGCGGGATGGGCCAGTTGAAGCTGGCCTGATGACTGATGGTGAGGCTCGGCTTGCCATAGCGGCGGGCGGCATGGGCGGTCAACGGCTCAAAATCGCTCACCACCAGATCGTATTCGCTGCAATCGAGAGACCGCAGATCCCGCCAGAAGGTGAGCGGCGAGGCGGCCTGCAGGGTGCGCCACGGAGAAACTCGCCCCTCGTGACTGACAAAAGTGAGGCCGGGAAAAGCGCGGTAGGCGCCGAACTCTTCCATGTCGAAGTAGCGGTCGGCAGGGCGGCCGCTAAAGAGATAATCCACCTCGACCCCTGCCGTGCGCAGCGCTCGCGCCAAAGTGCGACTGCGACTGATATGACCGTTGCCGGTGCCTTGCACCCCGAACAGTATCCTCATGAGTGGCTCCAGCTGAGCGCCAGCACGGCGCAACCGCCCCCCAGCAGGGCACCGGCTACCAGATCGCTCAGGTAGTGTACCCCGAGCAGCAACCGGGATGCCCCCACCAGCGCCGCCCAGCCAAACAGCAGGGGCGCCCAGAGCGGAAAGCCGGTGGCCAGTATGGTGGCCATCAGAAATGCGGCGGCGGTGTGGCCGGAGGGGAGGCTGTAACGATCGGAGGGGGTGATAAAGACTGGCAAGCCGACCGGCCGTTGCCGTTTCAGGCTGTTTTTCAGCAGCAGATAGAGGGGCAGTTCGATGGCAAAGGCAAGCAGCGCCAGTCGCACCAGCTCCCGCTCTGCCTCCCCCTGCCACCAGAGCAGGGCGGCCAGCACGGCGTAAAGCGGGCCATCACCGGTGCGGGAAATGAGACGACTCACCCTTGCCTGCTGCCGGTTGTAGCCGTGAAGCAGGCAGACCCGGCACACCTGCAGGTCCCATTGCTGGATCTTGTTCATATCCCCTCCTTCCCTGAATTCTGCTTGCAGAGTAAGAAAGCGGGATGACGTTACGTTGAACAAGGGATAACAGATTTATGAAAAAAGGGCCGAATGGCCCTTTTTAATCTCGATGTTGCGGCAAAATCAGTGGCTGCCGCGCAGGCCGGTCTCCATCAGACGGCAGTTGTGGTCCGCCAGACGGGCCATGAAGTGCTCATCCACTTTCAGGCCAAACACCTGCTCGTAGAGATCTTTCATCACGAATGGCTGCCACATCATGCTGAGGAAGGAGATCTTCAGCATGTCGGGATCCAGGTTGTCACCCAGCTCGCCGTTGGACTTCATGGTTTCCAGCAGGGCATCGAACTGCGGCAGCTGGCGTTCCAGCAGGCGGTTCAGCACAAAATCCCGGCCCGGGCTCTTCTCGGTAGACAATGCGCTGGAGATGGCAGAGGTCAGCTCGCTGTTGGGCGCCATCACCTGATAGTAGGTGTTGAGCAGCTCGTTGAGGCTGTGATTGCTGTGTTCATCTTGCCAGGCATGGTCGAGGGGTTCGGCCACATCGCCCAATACCGCTTTGTAAAGACCCTCTTTACTGCCAAAGTAGTAGTGGATCATTGCCAGATTGGAGCCAGCAAGCTCCGCGATTTCGCGTGTAGTCACCTTGCTATAGGGAGTATTGAGAAAACGCTCACGGGCGGCAGCAAGCAACTTGTCACGAATGTCAGAACGTCCGACCGGACGACCAGGTCTACGTTTTTCCATTTAACACCTCAGATAATTCAGCCAATGCTGATAAGTCGATCTGGTTGTGCAGAGAATAGAGCACAGCAGGAATGACTAGATAATCGGTCATGGGCCGAATATGGGACAAGGAAATTTGCAATCCTTTACAATCCGATTAAATACGTCAGCAGATTGCCCCTGACCTTCCGTGTTGACACAGCATAAAAATCTCGATATTGGTAAAAGCGTTATCGACTGGAAGGAATAACAACGTCATGCGTATCGCCACCCCGCTACTACTAATCTCCCTAATCGCGTTAACTCGCGCGGGATCCTTGTAGCCGGGCTAAGGCATAGCCGGAATTTACAAAAACCCGTGCACCCTGCACGGGTTTTTTTATGCCGCCGCAGGATGCACGTTACCGAACTTAGGAAGAGGGAAGTCACATGTCAGATCGGGTCATCATATTCGACACCACCTTGCGTGATGGTGAGCAGGCCCTGGCGGCCAGTTTGACAGTCAAGGAGAAGCTGCAGATCGCCCAGGCACTGGAGCGGCTCGGTGTCGACGTCATGGAGGTGGGCTTCCCGGTCTCTTCTCCCGGCGATTTTCAATCGGTGCAGACCATCGCCCGCCACATCAAGAACAGCCGGGTCTGCGCCCTCGCCCGCGCCCTGCCCAAGGATATCGACGCCGCCGGCGAAGCCTTGCGGGTCGCCGAAGCGTTTCGCATCCACACCTTTATCTCCACCTCCTCCATCCATGTGGAGAGCAAGCTGAAAAAGAGCTTCGAGGATGTGCTGGAGATGGGGGTCGGCGCCATCAAGCACGCCCTGCGCTACACCGATGATGTGGAGTTCTCCTGCGAGGATGCGGGCCGCACGCCGATCGATAATCTCTGCCGCATGGTGGAGGCCGCCATCAAGGCGGGGGCCCGCACCATCAATATCCCGGACACCGTGGGCTACACGGTGCCGACCGAGTTCTCCGGCATCATCCACACCCTGTTCAACCGGGTCCCCAATATCGACAAGGCCATCATCTCGGTCCACTGCCACGACGATCTGGGACTCTCGGTGGCCAACTCCATCGGCGCGGTGCAGATGGGGGCCCGCCAGATCGAGTGCACCATCAACGGCATCGGCGAGCGGGCGGGCAACTGCTCGCTGGAAGAGGTGGCGATGATCCTGAAAACCCGAGCCGACCTGCTCGGGGTGCAAACCAATATCCGCCACAGCGAAATTCATCGCACCAGCACCCTCGTCAGCCAGCTCTGCAACATGCCGGTGCAACCCAACAAGGCGATCGTCGGTGCCAATGCCTTCTCCCACAGCTCCGGCATCCATCAGGATGGGGTGCTCAAGGCGAAAAACACCTACGAAATCATCACCCCCGAGAGCATTGGCCTGACCCAGAACAACCTCAACATGACCTCCCGCTCTGGCCGCCATGTCATCAAGCACCGGATGGAGTCCATGGGTTATGCCGAGAGCAGCTACGACCTCGACCACCTCTACGGCAAGTTCCTGACCCTGGCCGACAAGAAGGGGCAGGTATTCGACTACGACCTCGAAGCGCTGGCCTTCTTCAGCCAGATCCACGAGGAGCCGGAGCACTTCAAGCTGGAGTACCTCGGGGTCCAGAGCGGCAGCTCGGTGCTGGCCACCGCCTCGGTCAAATTGAAAGTGGGGCAGGATCTGATCTGCGAAGCGGCCACCGGCAATGGCCCGGTGGATGCGGTCTACCAGTGCATCAACCGCATCACCGGCTATGAGATCCGCATCGACAAATATGCCCTCAAGAGCAAGGGCGAAGGGGAAGATGCCCTCGGTCAGGTCGATATCGTCGCCGAGTACAAGGGGCGCAAATTCCACGGCATGGGGCTGGCCACCGACATCATCGAATCCTCGGCCCACGCCCTGCTCCATGTGATCAACAGCATCTGGCGCGCCGATCAGGTGGCCGAACAGATGGAACGAAATAACACTATCAAGACGGAGACAGTATGAGCAGTTATCGGATCGCAGTATTGCCGGGTGACGGCATTGGCTCGGAAGTGATGGCCGAAGCCGTCAAGGTGCTGGAGAAGGTGCAGGCCAAATTCGGCTTCTCCCTCGACTATCAGCACTTTGATGTGGGCGGCATTGCTATCGACAACCATGGCACTCCGCTGCCGCAGAGCACCATCGCGGGTTGCGAAGCAGCCGATGCCGTGCTGTTTGGCTCGGTGGGCGGCCCGAAATGGGAACATCTGCCCCCCAACGATCAGCCGGAACGTGGCGCCCTGCTGCCCCTGCGCGCCCACTTCAAGCTGTTCTGCAACCTGCGTCCGGCCCGTATCTACACCGGTCTGGAACAGTTCTCCCCGCTGCGCGCCGACATCTCCGATCGCGGTTTTGACATCGCCTGCGTGCGCGAGCTGACCGGCGGCATCTACTTCGGCCAACCCAAGGGGCGTGTGGTAGAAGGAGCGAACGAGAAGGCGTTCGACACCGAGGTGTACCATCGCTTCGAGATTGAGCGCATCGCCAAGATAGCGTTCGAATCGGCTCGCGTGCGCCGTGGCAAGGTCACCTCCATCGACAAGGCCAACGTGCTCGCCTCCTCCATCCTGTGGCGCGAGGTGGTGACGCAAGTGGCCAAGGATTATCCCGACGTCGAACTGAATCATATGTATATCGACAACGCCACCATGCAGCTCATCAAGGATCCGTCCCAGTTCGATGTGCTGCTCTGCTCCAACCTGTTCGGTGACATCCTCTCCGACGAGTGCGCCATGATCACCGGCTCCATGGGGCTGCTCCCCTCTGCCAGCCTCAACGAATCGGGTTTCGGCCTGTTCGAACCGGCCGGTGGTTCGGCCCCGGATATCGCAGGCAAAGGGATCGCCAACCCCATCGCCCAGATCCTCTCCGCCGCCCTGATGCTGCGCTACAGCCTGGGCCAGGAAGCCGCAGCTCAAGCCATCGAGCAGGCCGTGGCCCAGACCCTGGCCGAGGGTTACTTCACCGCCGACCTGCATCAGGCCAGCGCCCGCCATCCGGTGCAGAGCACGTCCGAGATGGGTAGCCAGATCGCCGCCCGGATCTGAGCCGCATAACAGAGAACAAGGAAGAGAGAAGCAATGGCCAAGACCCTCTATCAGAAAGTATTCGACGCCCACGTGGTACGGGAAGTGGAAGGGGAGACCCCCCTCATCTACATCGACCGCCATCTGGTGCATGAAGTGACCAGCCCGCAGGCATTCGACGGCCTGCGCGCCATGAATCGCCAGCTGCGCCGCCCGGACCTGACCTGGGCCACCATGGATCACAACGTCTCCACCACCACCAAGGACATCACCGCCTCCGGCGAGATGGCCCGCATCCAGATGGAGACGCTGGCGGACAACTGCAAGGAGTTCGGGGTTCGCCTCTACGATCTCAACCACAAATATCAGGGGATCGTCCATGTGATGGGCCCCGAGCTCGGCATCACCCTGCCCGGCACCACCATCGTCTGCGGCGACTCCCACACTGCCACCCACGGCGCCTTCGGCTCGCTGGCGTTCGGCATCGGCACTTCCGAAGTGGAACATGTGATGGCAACCCAGACCCTGAAACAGGGCCGCGCCAAGACCATGCGCATTTCGGTCAACGGCAAGCTGGCCGAGGGCATCAGTGCCAAGGACGTGGTGCTGGCCATTATTGGCAAGGTCGGCCATGCCGGCGGTACCGGCTATGTGGTGGAATTCGCCGGCGAGGCCATCGAAGGCCTCACCATGGAAGGGCGGATGACGGTGTGCAACATGGCCATCGAGCTGGGCGCCAAAGCGGGGATGATTGCCCCCGACCAGACCACCATCGACTACATCCGTGGCAAGGAGTTTGCCCCCAAAGGCGAGGTACTGGAGCAGGCCATCGCCTACTGGCAGAGCCTCAAGAGCGACGAAGGTGCCCGCTTCGATGCAGAGGTAGTGCTGGACGCTGCCGACATCGCTCCCCAGGTCACCTGGGGCACCAACCCGGGTCAGGTGATTGCCGTCAATGAACCGATTCCGGCGCCGGAATCCTTTAGCGATCTGATGGAGCAGCAGTCCGCCCGCAAGGCTCTGGCCTACATGGACTTGCAACCGGGCCAGAAGCTCTCCGACGTTGCCATCGACAAAGTATTTATCGGGTCGTGCACCAACAGCCGCATCGAGGATCTGCGCGCCGCAGCCGCCATCGCCCGCGGTCGCAAGGTCGCCGCTGGCGTGCAGGCGCTGGTGGTGCCGGGTTCCGAGCAGGTGAAGGCGCAGGCCGAAGCCGAGGGGCTGGACAAGATCTTCATCGAGGCCGGTTTTGAGTGGCGCCTGCCCGGCTGCTCCATGTGTCTGGCCATGAACAACGACCGCCTGCAACCGGGAGAGCGCTGCGCCTCCACCAGCAACCGCAACTTCGAAGGGCGTCAGGGCCGCGCCGGCCGCACCCATCTGGTCAGCCCGGCCATGGCCGCCGCCGCCGCCGTCACCGGCCGCTTCGCCGACATTCGCGCACTGTAAGAGGACATTTCGATGACCGGATTCAAACAGCATAAAGGGATCGTCGCCCCCCTCGACAGCGCCAACGTCGACACCGACGCCATCATTCCCAAACAGTTTTTGCAAAAAGTAAACCGCATCGGTTTTGGCAAGCACCTGTTCCACGACTGGCGCTTTCTGGACGATGCCGGCCAGCAGCCCAACCTCGAGTTCGTGCTCAACCAACCGCAATTCGCCGGTGCCAGCATCCTGCTGGCTCGCGAGAACTTCGGCTGCGGGTCTAGTCGCGAGCACGCCCCCTGGGCGCTGGCGGACTACGGTTTCAAGACCATCATAGCCCCGAGCTTTGCCGATATTTTCTACGGCAACGCTATCAACAACGGCATGGTGCCGGTGCGTCTGAAGGAGGAGGAGGTCGACGCCCTGTTCCAGCTGGTCGCCGCCCAGCCGGGCATCCAGATCGAAGTGGATCTGGAAGCGAATCAGGTACGTGCAGGTAGCCTCAGCTTCGGTTTCGAGATCGACGAATTCCGCCGTTATTGCCTGCTCAACGGCTTGGATGCCATCGGCCTGACCCTGCAGCACGAGGCCGCCATCAGCGCCTTTGAGGCAAAGCAGCCGAGCTGGATTTAATCAGCCAGTTGCAAAAAACGAGTAGAATCAACAGGGAGCTTCGGCTCCCTGTTTTACTGTCCGCGACGCTTCCCACTTTGGACCACCGGAACTGGCCCGTGCCACAGGAAAGGATGATGAAGAGACCGACGGCAATTCCTCTGCTCTGTGCCCTGCTGCTTGCCCTGCCTGCGGGGGCCAGCCAAACCAGCTTCAACAACAGCCTCGGCCAGATCAGCGTCGGCTGGCAGGATAGCGAAGGCAAATCCCAACAGCTCACCTACCGGCTCGAACAGGGCAAGTTACCGCCTCTCATCGCCTATCGCCCGGCCAGAATGCAGGAGGAGGTATTGCAGGTATTGCTGCGGGAGGTGCGCCAGAACTACCCCGAGGTGCAGTTCACCCTCTCCCGCCCCTCGCTGGAGCTGCATCTGAAAAGCCGCAATCAGGACAAGGCGCGCGAGGCGATGGCCTTTCTGCAGTCCAAGCGGAGCAAAGAGGAGCAGGCGTGGCTGACCAAACACTACTTCCAGTACTTCAACACCCCCGACGGGCAGCTGGCGGTGAAGCAAGATCATGTGCGCATCGCGCTGGAGAGTCGCAGCGGGCTGGCTCCGCTGGCGGATCAGCTCAAACAGCAGGGCAGTACCGAAACAGAAGCGCGCCAGAAAACCGTGGCCCATATGCTCACCTTTATCCAGAGCATCCCCTATCAGCAGCTCGACAGCCTGAATGGAAGACAGGGCAAGGGCTTCCTCCCGCCCCGTCAGGTACTGGAACAGAACCGGGGTGATTGCGACAGCAAGGTAACCCTGATGGCCGCCATGCTGGCCCAGCTCTTTCCCGAGCTGAAACAGGCCATGGTGTTCGTCCCCGGCCATGCCCTGCTGGCTGTTGACCTGCCCGCCAAGCCGGGGGATGCGACCCTCAACTGGCAGGGGCAAAACTACCTGCTGCTCGAACCCACAGGCCCCGCCACCTTGCCTGCGGGCCAAATAGCTTCGACCAGCAAAACGCTGGTCGATAGCAAGCAGTTGAGTGTGCAACCGGTTCAGGAAAAAGGCTAACCCCCTCCCTCTGCCGATGAGGAGAGAGGATTAACCCTGAGGCAGAAACTCCACCGCCAGCAGCAACCCGCTCTCCTCCTCCAGCACCCGGATAATACGGGCATGAGCTTCAAAGGGAGGCAACAGGTTGTTGTTGGTGGCAAGACTGATCCGGATGGGCTGATTGATGTCGAGCTGGTGTTCAGAGACCGCAATTCCCATGCCGTTGGCACTGAGATCCCGGCAGATCCCCTCCAGCACCAGCTGCTGCTGATAGACGGTGACCGGAGCATTGATGACCATGCGCGCAAAGGCACGCCTTTCCTTGGTATTGGTAAGCACGCGAACATCCTCTGTTGGGTGGGCGTCATCTCATGGGTATTGCACAATTGTGCTGGTCTACCCAAAAGAACGTTAATACAATGCGGTTCGTTTCTCAAACGGGGTGCGGTTTACCGCTGAGATTATACCCGTGTACCTGATCCAGATAATGCTGGCGGAGGAATTTGAGGCATGGCGCTCATTTTTTGCGCCCTCACCCGCTGGCACCTCGTTATTAACAAGTAATAGGGAGTGCCACCCATGAAGACCCTGCTGCTGGTCACCACCGGCCTGCTGTCGGCCAATGTGTTCGCCGCCGACACCCTCACCGTCTACACCTACAGCTCTTTCACTGCCGAGTGGGGTCCGGGGCCCAAGATCAAACAGGCCTTCGAGAAAGAGTGCGACTGCACCCTCAATCTGGTTCCCCTCGAAGATGGGGTCGCCATCCTCAACCGGCTGCGGCTGGAGGGCAACCACAGCAAGGCCGATCTGGTGCTGGGGCTCGACGATGCCCTCATCAGCGAAGCCAAGCAGAGCGGTCTGTTCGCCCCCCATCCCGCCAAGCTGGATGGCATCAAGGTGCCGGGTGGCTGGCAGGATGACACCTTCGTCCCCTACGACTACGGCTACTTCGCCTTCGTCTATGACAAGGACAAACTCAAGCAGCCGCCCAAGAGCCTGAAAGAGCTGGTGGAGCGTCCCGACCTCAAAGTGATCTATCAGGATCCCCGCACCTCCACCCCGGGGCAGGGGTTGATGCTGTGGATGAAGTCTGTCTACGGCGACAAGGCGCCTGCCGCCTGGGGCGAGCTTGCCAAAAAGACGGTTACCGTCACCAAGGGGTGGTCAGAGGCTTATGGCATGTTCCTCGATGGCGAAGCGGACATGGTGCTCTCCTACACCACCTCTCCGGCCTATCACCTGATTGCCGAGAGCAAGCCCCAGTATCAGGCTGCGGCATTTGAAGAGGGGCACTACCGTCAGGTAGAAGTGGCCGCCAAGCTGAAGAGCGCCAAACAGGAGAAGCTGGCTGACCAGTTCCTGCAATTTATGGTGAGCCCCGCCTTCCAGAACGAGATCCCGACCGGCAACTGGATGTATCCGGTTATCGACACGCCGCTGCCCAAGGGCTTCGAGCAGATGATCACCGTAGCCAAGCCGCTCGCCTTCAGCAGCGATGAGGTGGCCGCCAATCGCAAAGGGTGGATCCGCGAGTGGCTGCAAGCCGTCACCCAGTGAGCCATTATCTGAAACTACAGGCTCGTCCCCTCTGGTGGTTGCCGGGCAGTGTAGCTACCCTGTTGATCCTGCTGTTATCCCTCGGGCCGCTGGCGGCCCTATTGTGGCAGGCCGGTTCACTGGCCCCCCGCACCCTGCTCGCAGATCCTTATCTGCGTCATGTGCTGGGCTTCAGTCTGGGGCAGGCACTGCTCTCCACCCTGCTCAGTCTCGGGCTCGCCATTCCGGTGGCCCGCGCGCTGGCGCGGCGGCGCTTCGTTGGCCGCACCCTGCTGATCAAGTTGTTTGGCCTCTCGCTGGTACTGCCGGTCATCATCGCCATCTTCGGTATCGTGGCTGTCCACGGCAAACAGGGATGGCTGCCGCAGCTGCTGCGCACCTTGGGGCTGGATCCAGGCAATTATCTCTACGGCCTGTTCGGTATCCTGCTGGCCCACGTCTTCTTCAACATGCCGCTGGCGGCCCGCCTGATGCTGCAGAGCATAGAGAGCATCCCCGAATCGAGCTGGCGCCTCGCCAGCCAGCTCGGCATGCGCTCATCCCATATCTTCCGGCTGCTGGAGTGGCCGCTTATTCGCGGCATATTGCCGGGGCTGGCCAGCCTCATCTTTATGCTCTGCTTCACCAGCTTCACCACCGTACTGGCGCTAGGGGGCGGGCCGAAATCGACCACACTGGAGGTAGCCGTCTATCAGGCGCTGCGCTTTGACTTCGATCTCGCCACCGCCGGCGGACTGGCGCTGGTGCAGCTCATCCTGACCGCCGCCCTGCTCGCCCTGCAGCACAAGTTGCAGAGTACCCCGGCCAGCAGGGTAACCCCCCGTCGCCCATGCCTGCGGCCGGACCGTCATCAGCCGGGCACGGCCTTGGTGGATCTGCTCTCGCTCGGTATCGGGCTCACCATCTTTCTGCCACCACTGCTGGCCATCGTCGTCGCCGGCCTCCACCCCGGCCTGCTGACGGCGCTCACTTCCACCAAACTGTGGCAGGCGAGCGGCCAGTCGCTGCTGATTGCACTGGCGGCAGGCACCCTGGCGACTCTGCTCGGCAGCGGCCTGCTGCTCACCAGCCGTCACCTCAAGGTACGCACCCGCCAGCGGCGGGCTGCCGCCCTGTGGGAGGCCAGCGGCTTGATAATCCTGATGATCCCGGCAGTGGTGCTCTCTACCGGTCTCTTCATCCTGTTTATGCCCTTTGCCGATGTGTTCGCCCTCGGCCCCTGGCTGGTGGTGCTGGTCAACGCCCTGATGGCACTCCCCTATGTGCTGCGCACCCTCTCCGCCCCCATGCAGCTGGTGGTGCGCCAATATGACCGGCTGGCGGATAGCTTGGGGGTGCGCGGCCTGCATCGCCTGCGGCTGGTGGAGTGGCCGCTGCTGCGCCGCCCGCTAGCACTGGCGATGGCGCTGTCGATGATCCTCTCGCTGGGGGATCTTGGCGCCATCGCCATGTTTGGCAGTCAGGAGCTCACCACCCTGCCCTGGCTGCTCTACCAACAGCTTGGCAGCTATCGATTGACCGAGGCAGCCGCCACCGCTCTGCTGCTGCTGACGCTCTGTTTCTCCCTGTTCTGGCTGGTGGAGCGGGGTCTTGGAGGAAAACATGCTGAACATTGATACGCTGGTGACCAGCTACCCCGACTGGCGCGTCAGCTTCAGCGCGACCCTGCCCAAGGGAGAGATCACCGCACTGATCGGCCCAAGCGGCGCAGGTAAATCGACCCTGCTCGGGATGATCGCCGGCTTCGTGCCGGTGGAATCAGGCCGTCTCAGCTTCGATGGCGAAGATCTGCTGCCGCTGGGCCCCGCCGAGCGACCAGTCACCACCCTGTTTCAGGATCACAACCTGTTCCTCCATCTGTCGGTGTTCGACAATATCGCCATCGGCTTGCACCCGGGTCTGCGCCTGAGTGCAGCCCAACGGGCACAGGTGATCGATGCAGCCGCACGGGTTGGTCTTGGCGAGATGTTAAACCGCCAGCCTGAACAGCTCTCCGGCGGCCAGCAGCAGCGAGTCGGGCTGGCTCGCGCGCTGGTGCGCGGCAAACCGCTGCTGCTGCTGGATGAGCCCTTCTCTGCCCTCGATCCCGCCCTGCGCCGGGAGATGCTGGCGGAAGTGGCGAGGCTAGCCTGCGAACAGGGCATTACCGTACTGATGGTCTCCCACAATCCGGAAGATGCCCAGCTGATTGCCGATCAGGTGCTGTTTGTGGACGAGGGGCGCATCGCCCTGCAAGGCAAGCCGGATATTCTGCAAAATAGCGACCACCCGGGGCTGCTGCGCTACCTTGGACAGTGACCCAAGGACACTGAACTGGTGACGGGATCAAAAAAGGGAAGCCAAGTGGCTTCCCTTTTTCATATGAAGATAGTCAGCTAAATCAGAGGTTTTCCTCGGCAAAGGATGCCAATCTGCTACGCACCACGCCATTGAGGAAGATGTTGGCACTGCCGTCAAAATCCTTGAAACGCTCGACGATGTAGGTGAGACCCGAGGTCACCGGGCTCAGATAGTTGGAGTCGATCTGGGCCAGGTTACCGGAGCAGACGATCTTGGTGCCTTCGCCGCAGCGGGTGATGATGGTCTTGATCTGGGATGCGGTCAGGTTCTGGCATTCATCCAGCAATACGAAGGTGTTCTGGATGCTGCGCCCGCGCATGAAGTTGACCGATTTGAACTGGATATTGGCCTTCTCCATGATGTAGCTGAGCGAGCCGCTCATGTTCTCGTCCTGCTTGTGCAGCACCTCCAGGGTGTCGGTCACCGCCGCCAACCAGGGCATCATCTTCTCCTCTTCGGTGCCGGGCAGGAAGCCGATGCTTTCGGCAATTTCCGGGGTATTACGGGTGACGATCACCTTCTCGTAAATGCCCTTCTCAATCACCAGCTCCAGCGCAGCAGCCATGGCCAGCAAGGTTTTGCCGCAACCCGCCGGGCCGGTCAGGATCACCAGATCGATGTGCGGATCGAGCAGTGCATCCAGCGCCATCCCCTGATAGACATTCTTGGGATGGACACCCCACGCCTTGCGGGACATCAGCCGCTCGCGGCCCAGATCCTTGATGCGGATCTTGCTGCCATCGTGGCTGAGCACCCGGGCGGCGAAGAAATTCTCTTCATCCACCAGATACTGGTTTACGTGAACCCCTTCCAGCAGATTGGCATCGATCACATGGATGGTGTCGCGGCCGTGGGTCTCGCTCTCGCACTCGCCAACCCGCTCCCAGAAGCTGCCGGGCACCACCTGAAAACCCTTGGCCAGCAGGCGGATATCGTCGATCAGCTGGTCGCTGCGGTAATCTTCAACGTGAGCAAGCCCGGCCCCCTTGGCCTTGAGGCGCATGTTGATGTCTTTGGTGACCAGCACCACCTGACGCTTCAACTCGTGCTTTTGCAGATAGAGGGCCGCGTTGATGATGCGGTTGTCGGCCTCCTTGTCGGTAAACACCTCGGCATCCTGCGGCAGATGGTGATCGCTGAAGATGCAGATATGGCCGCTCGCCTCGCCGGCCAGCGGCACGCCCTGGGTGATCTGATCCGGGGTTGCATCGCGGAACACATCTTCCAGCGCACGAATGGCCACCCGCGCATCGCGGCTGACATCCTTGTGGCGATCCTTGATGTTATCGAGCTCTTCCAGCACCGTCATGGGGATGAGCACGTCGTGCTCTTTGAAGGAGTAGATAGCGAGGGGTTCGTGAAGCAGAACGTTGGTATCCAGGATAAACAGCTTTCGGTCCGTATTGTCCATAAGCATCCTCCTTGGCACTGAAGGGCCACGTGTGTGAATCTCGGATGTCATTGAAACCACACGGCCGTGACAGTTTTATTACCCTCAACGCTACGCCCGATTTTACTATCGCGCAACAAATCACTTGGCCGCCTGATTTGATTGCGCATAAAAACAGCAATACAAAGACCGGCACTGTGGCCGGTCTTTTTTCTATCGTTCAACTACTTGAGCATGTTTGTCAGCCGCACTTGGAGTCGCCACAGTTGAGGCAGGTCATGCAGCCATCCTTCAGCACCAGCGCCTTGGTGTGGCACTTGTAGCAGAGCGCGGCATTGGCCGGAAAACCACTGCTCGCCTGCTGCTCTTCAGCCTCCTGAGCGGCTTTCAACTCGGCCTGCTTCTCGGCCAGAAATGCCTGCTGATGCTCGTCCAGCCCCGGCGCCTTGAGCATGCCTATCTCGGTGAGATGGCTCTCGATCACGTTGCCAATTTCGGCGATCAGCGACGGCACATACTTGCCCTTGTTCCAGTAGCCGCCCTTGGGATCGAATACGGAACGCAGCTCCTCGACCAGGAAGGTGACATCCCCCCCCTTGCGGAATACCGCCGAGATGATGCGGGTCAGCGCCACGATCCACTGGTAGTGCTCCAGACTCTTGGAGTTGATGAAAATCTCGAACGGACGGCGAGTTTCGTGCACCGTGCCCTCGTTGAGAATAATGTCGTTGATGGTGATGAACAGCGAGTGCTCGGAGACATGCTCCGGCGTCTTCAGCTTGTAGGTAGTACCCATCAGCCGCTCCGGGCGCAGCACGGTTTCGTGCATGTGCACCACGTCATCCTGCGCAGAGAGATCTTCTTGCGGTTCATCCTTGGTACGCACCTTGTAGGCGACGATTTTTTTGTCGATCTTCTTGACCATAATGTCGTTCTCAGAATTTACCGTAATAGCCTTCTTTCAAGGCGTCGTAGAGGTTGGCGGCAGTGTGCAGCTCACCATCGTATTCGATCTCTTCGTTCCCCTTGACGGAGATGACGGAACCATCCTCCAGGGTGAAATCGTACAGGGTGTTCTCCAGATCCTTCTCCTTCACCAGCACGCCCTGGAAGGCCTCCGGGTTGAAACGGAAGGTGGTGCACCCCTTGAGACCGGAGTCCGAGGCATACATGTAGATGTCCTTGAACTGCTCGAACGGGAAATCGGTCGGCACGTTGGCGGTCTTGGAGATGGAGGAGTCAATCCAGCGCTGAGCCGCCGCCTGAATGTCCACGTGCTGGGCCGGGCTGATGTCGTCAGCAGTAATGAAATATTCCGGCAGACGGCTCGCCTCATCATCGGCATAGGGCATGGCGGCCGGATTCACCAGCTCGCGATAGGCCAGCAGCTCGAAGGAGTAGACATCCACGCTCTCCTTGCTCTTCTTGCCCGGCTTGATGACGTTGCGGCTGTAGTGGTGGGCAAAGCTCGGCTCGATTCCGTTGCTGGCGTTGTTGGCCAGAGACAGCGAGATGGTGCCGGTCGGCGCGATACTACTGTGATGGGTGAAACGCCCACCCACTTCGGCCAGCTCGGCCACCAGCGCAGGATCCACTTCGGCAACCTGCTGCATGTAGCGGCTGTAGCGCGCATGCAGCACCTTGCCCTTCACCTTGTCACCCACCTTGATGCCATCAGCCGCCATTTCCGGGCGCAGACGCAGCATCTTGCCGGTTACTTCGAACTCCTGCTCCATGATGGGGGCTGGGCCCTTCTCCTTGGCAAGACGCAGGGACTCCTGCCAGCCGGTCATCGCCAGCTCCTGGGATACCTGCTCGGTAAAGGCTACGGATGCCGCAGAGCCGTACTTGATCAACAGCATGGTGAGGGTCGAACCAAGACCCAGGAAGCCCATGCCGTGACGGCGCTTGGCAGTGATCTCCTCGCGCTGTTTGGCCAGCGGCAGTTGGTTGATCTCCACCACGTTGTCGAGCATGCGAGTAAAGATGGCCACCACCTTGCGAAACGCCTGCCAATCGAATGCCGCGTTTTCAGTAAAAGGGTCGCGCACAAACTTGGTCAGATTGACCGAGCCCAGCAGACAGGCACCGTAGGGCGGCAACGGCTGCTCACCACAGGGGTTGGTCGCGCGGATCTCTTCACAGAACCAGTTGTTGTTCATCTGGTTGACCTTGTCGATCAGGATGAAGCCGGGCTCTGCATAGTCATAGGTGGAGGTCATGATGACATTCCACAGCTTACGGGCTGGCATGGTCTTGTAGACCTTACAAGCGACCTGCCCCAACTCGTTGAATACAACCCCTTCCTTGTTGGGCCAGTCGGCCCAGAGCACCTGAGCGGGATCGTCCAGCGCAATGCCATCCTGCTCCACCTCTTTGGCGGTGTAGGGGAAGATCAGCGACCAGGGTGCATCCTCTTTCACCGCCTTGACGAAATCTTCGGTGATGAGCAGGGAGAGGTTGAACTGACGCAGGCGGCCATCTTCACGCTTGGCCTGAATAAACTCGATCACATCGGGATGGCGGATATCCATGGTGCCCATCTGGGCGCCGCGACGGCCACCGGCTGACGAGACGGTGAAACACATCTTGTCATAGATATCCATAAAGGAGAGCGGGCCGGAGGTGTAGGCACCGGCACCGGAGACAAAGGCACCACGCGGGCGCAGGGTCGAGAAGTCATAGCCGATGCCGCAACCAGCTTTCAGGGTCAGGCCAGCCTCGTGCACCTTGCTGAGGATATCGTCCATCGAATCTTCGATGGTGCCGGAAACAGTACAGTTGATGGTTGAAGTGGCTGGCTTGTGCTCAAAAGCCCCGGCGTTGGAGGTGATGCGCCCCGCCGGAATGGCACCATTCCGCAGCGCCCACAGGAACGGCTCATACCAGGCCTCAGGTTCCAGCTCCTGCTCTGCCAACGCACGGGCTACCCGCTGGTAAGTCTCATCGATAGAGCTGTCGATGGGAGTACCATCCTTGCTCTTGAGGCGATACTTGCTATCCCAGATCTCGAGGGACGTTTCCTGCATGGGGATAAGGCGGGAGCCAAGCTCACTCTCCAGCACCGGGTTCGATTTAGCCATTTTCAATCAACCTTATGTGAATGCATCAACATCATGACAACAGCAGAAAACACAACTAATGGTGCCATCTAAAATTAATGACACAACATATAGTACACCTGATGCCATGAGGGCGCCGATTCTAACCTAAAAAAATGCCCCGGCCAGCAGATTTCTTGGCCAGGGCACTTAACTGATTAATTTGCTGAGAGATTTAACACTCAGAGATAGATCAGGGCTTCTTGACGTAAACGATCGGTGTTTCACCCGCCATATTCAGATAGAACTCGTAGACGCCATCGGCATCCGGTGAGAACTTCATGTCCTCATACTTGGAGCAGGGATTGACCGGCACACCCTCACCACCCAACACGGCAACACCATCACTCGGGCTCTTGTAGCCAAAGTTGGTACCGCAGCTCCAGCCTGAATCAGCAAACTTGAACTTGTAGGGGGCCCACTCTTTCTTGAGGGTGCCTTTGGCCATATAGAGCTTGTCGGCCACCTTGACTACCTTGCTTTCATCAGTCGCCATCCAGTCGTTCATTTCCCCGCGCAGGTAGATGGACTTGCCACCGAAGTCGCTGTTGTCTGCCCCAGCCTGCTCTGCACCACCATTGGATGCGCAACCGCCTAATACCAGGGTTCCCGCCGCCAGCATCATCGTTACTGTTCTCTTGAACATGAGTCTATTCCTTAAATTATTGTGATTCCTTGGTCCATCAATATGGACTGAAGAATTAAACCAGAGGAGGCATCACAAGAAAGGTAGAGGCATCACATTCTGTGTTTTTTATATCCAACCCATTGAACCAGCGAGCAAATATTGAACACGAAAGGAGATCCCTTTGGGGTTTCGCAGGGGGATTCAATGAATGACAAGAAGGGAAAAGCTTAATAAGCTGGCGACTTGCTGAATAGCAGGTAATAAAAAACCCCGCTCATAGAGCGGGGTTTCTTGTATTGGGTGCCTGGCAGTGTCCTACTCTCGCATGGCGAATGCCACACTACCATCGGCGCTACCGCGTTTCACTTCTGAGTTCGGCATGGGATCAGGTGGTTCCACGGCGCTATGGCCGCCAGGCAAATTCTTAATCTAGAAAGCTGACGTGAATAACGACTTGGCTAGTTTGCTTTGTCATTACCACTGAATTTGAGTAGTTCGTTCATTCGCTACAAGCCTTAGAACACTTCTTGGGTGTTGTATGGTTAAGCCTCACGGGTAATTAGTACGGGTTAGCTCAATGCATCGCTGCACTTACACACCCCGCCTATCAACGTTGTGGTCTCCAACGGCCCTTTAGGACCCTCAAGGGGTCAGGGATGACTCATCTCAGGGCTCGCTTC